>JAHJTI010000043.1 GCA_018829945.1 Pseudomonadota bacterium
CTGAATCAGGTTTTGGTCCGGCAAGAGTCTGTTGGCGGGCCAGGGCAGAGGCAATCTGTTCGCTTGAAGCCAGTCCGAGGTCGGTCAGGATGTCGCCGATGCGGCGCCATTGAGAGCGGACATCCATGAGATGCTCGGAAAGATTGGCAGTGATATTTTCCTGGTAGGGATTTCTGCCGTCAGCAAAAAAATCAGCCAGATAGCGATCCATCCGGCCAAACTTTGTCAGGGTCGGCAGGACAAATTTTTCATAAAAATCAATGGTGCCATCCTTGATTTCCTGGACACTGTTATAAACCCTGGTTCCTTTCCGGCTCAAGTTTTCGCTGTCTTCAAACTCGTAGACTTCCTTGAATTCGGCAAAAAGGTCATCAATGCGCTGCACATAATAGGTGTCTGCCATCTGGGCGACCAGATCGGCGGTGGCCACCATCCGGGCCATGACGTTCAGGATGGGATCGGGAAAAAGCTCGGGAAAATTGCTCGGCTTCGAATAATCCGTGACAGAGATTATTCTGGAAACCACATCTATATCTTCCTGCGACCACTGTTTCCTTGCCAAATATTCCCGGGCAATCTCAATACTCCGCTCGACATGCACAAGGGTGAATTTGCCGCCCGCCCCGTCATGGTCGCCTTTGTTCTTGATATAGCCGGAGTCGTGGAACAGGGCTGCAGCCATGCCGATCTGAAAACATTTCTCGTCCAATGGTTGCGGTTGCTCAACCTTGTTCCAGCCGGAGAGCATGCGGGCAGCGGCAAGGCAAACATCAAGAGAGTGGGTGAAATTATGATAGGTGACACCGCAAGGTTCATGGCTCGGCCAATGACCGGCATACAGAGCGGCCACATCGGAAAAAAGTCCGGTGAGACGTGGAGGAACCCCTCCGTACTCGTCGCGGGAAATGGCGAAGATCAGCTCGACAGTTTGCTGATTACTGTCGATGGAAACAGGCAATTGGCGGTCTGTTTTATCTGCTTTCTTTCGTGCCATATGCATGGTGTATCCTGAAAAGAATTCAGCGCTTCCGAGATAATTGTCCCTGGCGTGATGATTTTCCCTCGACGATCATGGAACAAGAGAATGTGTCCCGGGGCAAAGTGTCAGGTATCGTTGCATGATATACACCATGGGGACTGCGGTCAAATGCAAAGTATGAAAACACTCGTAACCGGCATACGCATTGAAGCCATTTTTTGGGCGAGAGGCATCATTTATCATGGCTAAGGGTTGCCGGTCTGTGGTAAAAAACTTTTTTTACTGTGGACTATGTTCACGCAAAAGACACCCAGACAATCCCCACGCACGGAGGTTCCTGAACAATGGGTAAAACCATCGCTGAAAAGATTTTTTCCGCGCATCTGCGCGATACTCCCACCGCTGAGAATGTCATCCTGGATATTGATGTGGTTATGTGTCACGAAATCACAACGCCCATCGCCATTACCGATCTTGAGGCCCGCGGAATGGATCGAGTTTTTGACACCACCAAAATCAAGGCGGTCATTGATCATGTGACGCCCTCCAAGGATTCCAAAACCGCGATCCAAGGAAAAATCCTTCGCGATTGGGCACGGCGGCACAAGATTCATGATTTTTTCGACATCGGCGCCAACGGCGTTTGCCATGCGCTTTTTCCGGAAAAAGGTTTTGTTCGCCCCGGTTACACAGTGATCATGGGTGATTCGCATACCTGTACCCATGGCGCTTTCGGCGCTTTTGCCGCAGGCGTCGGCACCACCGACCTTGAGGTCGGTATCCTGAAAGGAGTCTGTTCTTTCCGCACCCCTGAAACCATGAAGCTCACCATAACCGGCACCCTGCAGGACGGAGTGTCCGCCAAGGATGTAATCCTGTTTATCATCAAGGAATTGACCGTAAACGGAGCAACCGACAAGATCATGGAGTTTGTCGGTCCGGTGGTTGAATCCATGAGCATGGAAGCGCGGATGACCTTGTGCAACATGGCTATCGAAGCAGGGGCCACCTGCGGCATCTGCCTGCCGGATAGAGTAACGGCAAAATATCTCTGGCCGTTTATCAAGGACCAGTATGAGTCCATTGATCTGGCGGTGGATGATTTTGTGAGATGGCATTCCGATCCTGACGCGATCTATACTAAGGAGTTGACCATCGATGTGTCCAATCTTGTGCCGCAGGTGACTTTCGGCTACAAGCCCGATGAGGTAAAAAACGTTACAGAGATGGAAGGTACCCCTGTGGACCAGGTGTATATTGGCTCCTGCACTAACGGCCGCATCGAGGACCTTCGGTCTGCGGCCCGCATCTTGAAAGGGAAGAAGATCGCTGCCAATGTGCGCGGCATCCTTTCTCCGGCAACACCTAAAGTATATTCCCAGGCATTGGAAGAAGGGATTATCACCATATTCATGGAGGCCGGATTTTGCGTGACCAACCCGACCTGCGGCGCCTGTCTAGGCATGAGCAACGGGGTTCTTGCCGAAGGGGAAATCTGCGCTTCCACCACCAACCGGAATTTCAACGGCCGGATGGGCAAGGGCGGTATCGTCCACCTGATGAGCCCGCTTACTGCTGCGGCTACTGCGGTAAAAGGCCATATCACCGACCCCCGGAAGCTCCTGTAATAAAGGCGACTGAATCCAACAAGAACGGAGTACAAAATAATGAAAGAATTTGGCGGCAAAGCGCTGTTTCTTGATAGAAACGATATCAATACCGATGAGATCATCCCGGCCAAGTACCTGACCGAAAATACCAAGATGGCCTTGCAGCCTTTTATCCTTGAAGATCTCAAGCTCGGAGGTTTTGATCCGCGCAGGGACATCGAGGGAAAAGGGGCGATCATCACCCGGGCCAACTTCGGCTGCGGCTCTTCCCGTGAGCACGCGGTCTGGGTCTTTGAGGTCAACGACATCAACGTGGTCATCGCCGAAAGCTTTGCCCGTATCTTTCGCCAGAACATGTACAACTGCGGCATGCTTGCCATCGAATTGCCGAAGCAGGATATCGAGACTCTTTTCAATCTGGGGAATGCGATTGAGATCAGCGTTGATCTTGCCGGTTGCAAGCTTACCGCCAAGGGTGAGAAGAGCGTCACGATTCCGTTCAAGCTAAATGAATTCGACAAAAAACTCGTGGAAGCGGGCGGTTGGCTCGCCTATGCTGACAAGAATTATTAGGTTATGACGGGGAGAAATGTCCCCTAGAATGCCGGTACGGGGCAGTGGCTCTGTGCCGGTTTTTTTGTTTGTTATTGAATCCCCCTCCCTCGACGGGAGGGGGCTGGGGGTGGGTGGAGCGGCAAACTTTCGGATTTATAGCTGATTCCCCCTCACCCTAACCCTCCCCCGCCAGGGGGGAGGGGAACTATTGCGGAGCAAACGATGACCAAATCCGTGGAACTCCCGGTTGAGAAAGTAATCAAGGGCGCCCTCGGCCTGGGTCGTTTGACCGATGGCCAGGTAGTCATGATCCCGCGTGTGCTTCCCGGAGAATTGGTGCGGGTGCAACTACGCCGTAAGCACAAGCAGTATCAGGAAGCAGACCTGCTGGAAGTGCTCCACCCCTCGGTACAACGGATAACCCCGATATGCCCGGTGTACGATTCCTGCGGCGGCTGCGATTTACAGCATACAACGTATGACGAACAACTCCGTTTGAAAAATGCTATTCTCGGTGAAACCCTCTGCCGGGCCGGGCTATGCAGAGAGGAGGAACTTCCCGCTCTTCTTGGAGCCCCTTTGGCCTCGCCCAAACCATTTGGCTATCGCCAGCGAATCAGACTGCAGGTGGCGCAGGGAAGGGTGGGCTATTTTGGCAGGCAGAGCCACAGCCTGATCCCTGTTTCCCAATGCCCCCTGGCCGGAGAGGCCATAAACTCTGTGCTGGCCGAGCTCTTAAAGAGCCGACAATTCCAGAGCCTCCAGTCCATGGCCTCGGCCATCGAACTCCTTGAAAATCCCGGTAACAACTCGGTTGTCCTGCTTATCCACTACACACGGAAAACCCGACCAGGAGATTATCAGGCTGCCCGTCTTCTCTGTCAATCACTCCCTTTGCTGGAGGCGCTGATTTTCGACGTGGAAGGCCAGGCCAAGGGCCCGTGTTTCAATGGCAGCGGGGAGATCTCTTTAAGCGAACTGCGCGTGGAGTTTCATTTACCCGCAGAGATTTGCGGACAAGCACTTTCTCTCGCCTTGGAACCGGGAGGGTTTTGTCAGGTAAACCTCGGCCAGAATGAAAACTGCATCAAGTTGTTGCTGGATTGGACACGAAAGCTGAAGCCCGGAAGGGTGTTGGATCTCTTTTGCGGTATGGGAAACTTCTCTCTTCCAATGGCCATGCTGGGATGGAAGGTAACCGGCATGGACATGCAGCGCTCCACCATCCGCAGTGCGGTACGCAATGGTGAAACCGCCGGTCTTGCCGACAGTTGTGAATTCAGTCAGGAAAGCGCTATGAAAGCGGCCAGACATCTGTTGAGGGAGAAAGCATCCTTTGATTGTATCCTGCTTGATCCGCCGCGGTCCGGCTGCGCCGAACTCATCCCTTTACTGCCCGGTCTCAACGCCCGACAAATCATCTACATCTCCTGCGATCCGGCCACCCTGGCCCGCGATCTTCTCGGCCTTACAGGAGCAGGCTATCGTATCAAAGAAGTCCGGCTTGTTGACATGTTTCCACAAACCGCGCATCAGGAAACCATGGTGTATCTTGTCAAAAGTGAAATCATTCAAAAATGGTAATAATTAGCCGTTTTTATATGTTCGAATTTATCTGTTTTGCTTCCGGTGGATGGCACCAAGCTGCTCCAGAACCAGATCCCTGGTGTTCTTCGGCTGATTGAGAAGAAGGACAAAGCTGTCCAGCCCGTGTTCTCCGGAAAAATATCCACCATACCCATACACTCCGGTCATGGTGCCGGACTTGCGCAGACAGTTGTTCTCGAAGGGGAGCAGTGCTGCATGGGGCTTGAATGCCTCCAGTATTGCAAGCATCCCCTTGGGCGTCACTCGGTTTTGCCGGGAAAGGCCGGAGCCTTCCTGGACCAGGATATCCTTTTTCGAAAGACCCAACGTTTTGCGGTAAAATACGGTCATGGCCCGCTGACTCTTGTCCCAGGTGGCAGGCCAACCGTATTGTTGTGCGCCTATGGCCAGGAACATCTGATTGGCGATGAAGTTGTTGGAATACTTGAGCAACCCGGTCAACACTTCGTCCAGGGATTTGCTCGAAGTATGCTCGTAAAACAGCTTAAGACCGAGAGGCACCGGGCTTGGGCTAATCTCGCCGCTCACCGGGATTCCTTGTTTTTTACACATGGCACCGAACAACTCCCCGACATAGCGCAGGCTTTGATTGCCAGTGGCCGTGGCGTTTATCCGGTGACTGCCGGGTGGTATTCCTCTTGCCAGTTCACGCATCAACGGGATGGTAGGGGTTTGTTCCTCGCCGGAACGCACGCTGCCATCCGCTTCTTTGACGAGGTTGATGGTATTGAAGTTAACTGCCAGGCAGCTATTCTGGGCATCATAAGGGTTCAGGGTATTTGTTGCGCCATCGGTTCCGTTTTCAAGCCGGCACGCACTGTCATCAATATGAATATTTCGTATTGTTGACAAGCCGTGGCTGCGGAGTGTTGCCACAATTCGGGTAACTTCTTCAGAAACAAGCAAGGGGTCGGCCAACCCCTGGATAAACAGATCATTATCATCGTTGAGATAAAACCGGGTGCTGAATCGGTAATCCTTGCCAAGGATATTTATAGCAGCCAGGGCCGTGCCGATTTTCACCACGCTGGCCGGGATGTAAAGGCTGTCCGCGTTGCGTTCGTAAATGATGGCTCCGTTGCTGGTGACGATGATGCCGCCGTTTTCCAGCAAACTGTCAAGCGTTCTGCCGCCTCCGGCACAGAGCGTACCGGGCAGGACGAGACAGAAACTCAGGGCAACAAAAAAAACGCGCCGCATTCCCCTCGGTTTTAAAAGCAGGAATGCGGCGCGCAAGATTGACATGAGCAATGTCCGGATCAGATTTTCGGTAGGTGTTTTTTTGCCTCTTCCACCGCTTCGGCAGGGTACTCGAAGTTGTGCAACTCCCCGGCAAAAAACTTATCGTAGCTGGAAAGATCAAGATGTCCGTGGCCGGAAAGATTGAACAGAATGGTTTTCGGCTCTTTCGGATCTTTCATGGCTTCGATGATGGCTGCCCGGATCGCATGGCAGGACTCAGGCGCAGGGATAATGCCCTCGGTCTGGGCAAACAACACCCCGGCCTCGAAGCATTCAACCTGATTCAGCGCCATGGCCTCTATCAGATTTTCCCGGTGCATGGCGCTGACAATGGGAGCCATGCCGTGATACCGTAACCCGCCCGCATGGATACCCGGCGGCATGAAATCGTGGCCCAGGGTATACATATAGAGTAGCGGGGTACGTTCGGAAACATCCCCGAAGTCATAGGCATAAATTCCCTTGGTAAGCGAAGGACAGGAAGCCGGCTCCACGCCGATCAACCGGATGTTTTTTCCTTCCAGCTTGTCTGGCAAGAAAGGCGCTGCCAAACCGGCAAAATTGGAGCCGCCGCCGCAGCAGCCGATCACCACATCCGGGGTTTCACCGACCATGGCCAGTTGCTTTTTCGCTTCCAACCCGATCACGGTCTGGTGCAGGCAAACGTGGTTCAGGACCGAGCCCAGGGCGTACTTGGTATCCTCGCGGGAAACCGCGTCTTCCAGGGCTTCGCTGATGGCGATCCCCAAAGAGCCGGGGCTATTGGGGTCTTTGTCAAGCACAGCACGACCCGTGGGAGTATCCGGGCTTGGGCTGGGCACGATCTCCGCGCCATAGGTGTTCATCATGGATTTTCGGTACGGTTTCTGATCGTAAGAAACACGCACCATGTACACCTTGCACTCCAAGCCGAATTTATGGGTGGCAAAGGCCAGGGCGCTGCCCCACTGACCGGCACCGGTTTCAGTGGCCAGACGCTTGACGCCTTCACGTTTATTGTAATAGGTCTGCACCACGGCGCTGTTGGTTTTGTGGCTGCCGGAAGGGGATACCCCTTCATACTTGAAATAGATCTTGGCCTTGGTGCCCAACTTTTCTTCGAGGAAATTGGCGCGCACCAGAGGAGACGGACGCCAGATAGACCAGATGTCCTGAATCTCTTCGGGGATATCGATCCAACGCTTGTCGCTCATCTCCTGCTCCAACAATCCCATGGGGAAGATGGGCGCCATAATATCAGGAGTGAGCGGCTGCTTGGTAACAGGATTCAAGGGAGGGGGCATACCGCCGGGCATATCGGTCATGACGTTGTACCACTGGGTGATGCGATCTTCAGCCGGAAGAAGAATACTTTTTTTCATGGTGTTTTCCTTGCTTTTGGCGAACATTTTGCCAATACTTTATTGTGGTGACAGATTTGCGTCCCGATCCTGTCTTGTGAAGAATTACCTATTTACCCATGAAAACCATTTTTAAAAAGTCTTTTTTTGTCAACAAACACACAACTAAAGGAGACATCGCATGACTAAAACCGAAAAAAATCTCTGGGAGGCTTTTGCCGGGGAATCGCAGGCAAACCGCAAATATCTGGCCTTTGCCGATAAAGCGGACAAAGAAGGACACAAGCAGGTTGCCAGACTCTTCCGTGCCGCTGCCCACGCGGAGACTATCCATGCCCATGCCCACCTGCGGGCGCTCAAGGGAATCGGCGACACGGCTGCCAATTTGAAGGAAGCCATCGGCGGCGAGACCCATGAGTTTCAGGAGATGTATCCGGACATGATTGCTGCAGCCAAGGAAGAAGGGCACAAATCGGCGGAGCGCAGCTTCAGCTATGCCAATGAGGTGGAAAAGATTCATGCAGCGCTGTACCAGAAAGCTCTGGATAGCATGGGAAGCAAGGAAGAAACAGACTTCCATGTATGCTCGGTGTGCGGCTACACCTGCGAGGGCGATGCCCCGGAGAAGTGCCCGGTGTGCGGCGCCAGCAAAAAGGCTTTTGACAAAATAGACTAAAATCCGATCGTGGTGAGCTTGTCGAGCCCCAAACAACTGTCATTCGACAAGCTCATGGCGATCGGAGTCTGCAGCAACTATTTCCCGTAAAAATCGAGAATACTTTCCACCAGAGCCGGGATAGTATAGGTTTTGGGTTGCACATCAATGCTCAGCCCGGCCTTTTCCGCAGTTCTGGCAGTAATTGGGCCGATGGTAGCGATCTTGACCCCGGCCAGCAGCGTTTCACGATCCGTTCCCAGCATCTCAAGAAAGTTGGTCACTGTGGAGGAACTGGTAAAGGTGACCATGTCGATGGACCCTTCAGCCAGTTCCTGACGCACCAGGTCATAATCCTTGGGCCGGACATTCTGATACACCGGTACAATTGCAACTTCGGCCCCATTTTCCTGAAGGATCTCAGGCAGTACTTCCCTGGCCTTCATGGCACGAGGGAGCAAAACCTTGCATCCCTGAACACCCTGCGCGACCATGCTTGCAGCCAAGCCCTCTCCGGTGAATTCCTCGGGCACCAGATCAGCGGCAAGGCCGTATTCTTTCAAGATTTCTGCGGTGGCCGTGCCGACCACGGCTATCTTGGGTCCGGCAAGGGCCCGACAGTCCATGCCACGCTCAAAAAGCCGGGTAAAGAAGAAGCGGATGGCGTTGATACTGGTGAATACCAGCCATTGATACTCGCCGATCCGGTTCAGTTCCGCATCCAAAGGTTCCCAGCTGTCCGGCGGCTCCAAGGCAATGGTGGCCCCTTCCACGCAGTCTGCACCCTGGTCCTCCAGAAGGCGGACCAGTTCGCTGGCCTGTTCCCGGGTTCGGGTCACCAGGATACGTTTGCCGAACAACGGCCTTTTCTCAAACCAATTGATGGTGTCGCGCAGCTTGACCACCTCGCCGACCACGATCAGGGCAGGGGGCTTGATTTTTTCTTTCTTGACCACCTCGGCAATGGTGCCCAGGGTGCCCACCACCGAGCGCTGGATCGGGGTGGAAGCCCAGCGCACAACAACCACCGGGGTTTCCGGGGACCGGCCATGCTTGATCAGATTCTCGGTGATAAAGGGAAGGTTCTTGATCCCCATGTAAAAAACCAGGGTGCCGATACCGGTGGAAATCTTGTCCCAGGCGATATTGGAGGTTTCCTTGGTTGGATCTTCATGGCCGGTGATAAAGGCCACCGAGGCGGTATAATCCCTGTGGGTGATGGGCACGCCCGCATAGGTGGCGGCGGCAGTGGCCGAAGTGACGCCGGGCACCACCTCAAAGGCAACGCCGTGTTTGGCCAGTTCTTCGATCTCTTCTCCGCCCCGGCCAAAGATGAAAGGATCGCCGCCTTTCAGCCGCACCACGATTTTTCCGGCAGAGGCATGATCCACCAGCATCTGGTTGATCTCTTCCTGAGTATGGGCGTGGCACTCACCGCCCTTTTTTCCGGCGTAGATCAGTTCGGCGTCCTTGGGCACATACTTGAGAAGCTTGGGGGTTGCCAGGTAATCGTATACCAGAACTTCGGCCCGCTTAAGGAGTTCAAGGCCTTTTACCGTTATCAAGGTGGGGTCGCCGGGACCTGCCCCGATAAGATACACCTTGCCTCTGGAACGTGTCGTTTTTTTAGTATTGTCTTGGTTCATGCTTCTTCTCATTAACAAAAAACCGGCCCGTCAGGCCGGTTTTGGTTCTGGTGCTGCCCGAAGGACAGGCACGTTTTTAATGCATCTCGTGGCCGTACACTTCGGAAAGAATATCCTTGCCGCCTTCGGCCAGCAATTTTTCCGCCAGCCGTATACCCATTCCCTCGGGATCGGTTGTATCACCCTGCAAGTCAAGCCGTACCATTTTATCTCCGGTTACGGAAGCGACCAGACCGGTCATCTGCAGCTTGCCGTCGACGAGCGTGGCAAATCCGGCGATCGGAACCTGACAGCCACCCTGAAGCCGATGGAGAAAA
>JAHJTI010000044.1 GCA_018829945.1 Pseudomonadota bacterium
AGCTTCGGCAAGAAAGGTTTGGTCATCGCTATCACGGACCAGATTGCCGACAAAGGAGATGCGGGGGATGCCCGATTCCTCGGCGAGTTTTTTGATCTTCAGCGCGGTACGCACTCCGGATTTTGACGGAATCACGACAATCAGCAGATGATCCACCCCGGCAATGGTGCCCCTACCAAGATGTTCCACCCCGGCCTCCATGTCGAGCAGCACCACCTGGGAGGGGGAGAGCAGCAGTTTGGTGAGCATCCGTTTTAAGACGTTGCTTTCCGGGCAGGCGCAGCCTCCCTTGGCGGTTTGGATTGCGCCCAGCACCATCAGCTTGATCCCGTTTTTTTCCACGATGAAGCGGGCCAGCAGGTCGTCCACCTGGGGGTTGATGTTGTAGAAGGGCGAGCCGTCCACCTTGCCGGAGCGCTCGACCAGCAGGTCCTTCATCTCGGAGATGGGGGTGATTTTTTCATCCTCGGCCAGCCCGAGGCTTTGGGCCATGTGCGGACTTGGATCGGCATCGATGACCAGCACTTCTTTTCCTTGTTTCTGGAGATATTTGGCCAGCATGGCCATGATCGTGGTTTTGCCCACGCCGCCTTTGCCGCTGATTGCAATTTTCATATCAGATTCCCTTGTAATTCAGACCATCTTTCGAGCCTGTCGCCTTTTTAATGCGCGAAGGCTCCAGGTTCGATTATATTCCATCATGCCTCATGGTTACGCTAAACTAATCAGCCATGGGGAAAGTGCAAAGAAAAAAATGTCGAATACTGCCGCTCCCGGTTTTTTCATCCACAGTCTTAAATTGGAGAATCATGGTTACTCTCGGAATTGAGAACCTTTTAACTTCCCCCCCTGCGTATCTCAAAGGCAAACGACTGGCCCTGCTCTGTAATCAGGCCTCCACCGATCATCGCCTCCGCCATAGCCGGGATCTGATCATTTCGGGATTCCCTGGTCAGCTCACCTGCCTGTTCACGCCGCAGCACGGGTTTTTCGCGGAAAAACAGGACAATATGATCGAGTCGGACCACATGGCAGACCCGGTCAGCGGATTGCCGGTGTTCAGTCTCTACGGTGAAGTGCGTCGTCCCACTGCCGAGATGTTCGAACATTTTGATGTGCTGCTTGTTGATATTGTCGATGTTGGGACCAGGGTCTACACCTTTCTCTATACCCTGGCCTACTGTCTGGAAGTGGCTCGGGAATGCGGAAAAAAGGTGGTGGTACTGGATCGTCCCAATCCTGTCGGCGGGACGGCTGTGGAAGGCAATCTGCTGCAGGATGACTGCCGCTCCTTTGTCGGGTTGTATCCTCTGCCCATGCGCCACGGACTCACCTTCGGCGAACTGGCCAGGCTGCTCAACGATGAGTATGCAATCGGTGCGGATCTGGAGGTTGTCTCCATGTCCGGATGGCGCAGAGACATGCTTTTTGCCGATACCGGCCTGCCTTGGGTATTCCCTTCGCCCAATATGCCGAATCCGACCACGGCTCTGGTGTATCCCGGGCAGGTTATATTTGAAGGCACCAACATCTCCGAAGGCAGAGGCACCTCCTTGCCCTTTGAGCTGTTCGGCGCGCCGTTTCTTGATTGGCAGACAGTGCTGGGCAGCATTCAGGCTCTCCCTTTGCCCGGCTGTTTCCTGCGGCCGTTGGCCTTTGAACCCACCGCCAACAAATGGGCAGGGAAGACCTGCAAGGGTTTTCAGCTCCATGTCACAGACCCACAAATATTTTTACCTTATCGCACCTCACTCGCCTTGCTGCAGGCATTTTTGCGACTGTATCCTGATCAGTTTGCTTTGAAACAACCGCCCTATGAGTATGAATTCGAACGGACCCCTCTTGACCTGATTCTGGGCGACAGTACTCTCAGGCATCAACTTGCGGCAGGCGTTGACATCCGCGAGCTCGAATTGGGCTGGCAGCAGGGGATTGATGATTTCAGCGAGATTCGACAGAAATATTTTCTCTATTAATAAACGACAACATCTTGAGAGTGATACATGACCTCAGCGGATGTTCTGCATACCGATCAGTTTATTGCCAAGCTGTCTCCATATTTTGTGGATACCCCGGCAGAGTGTCCCTACGGCCTGGATTATCTCGCAGTCTATCACCAGGCGGCATTCAGTTTTCTGCCCCCAGCCATATTGGATGAGTTTTTCGCGGCCGGGTACCGGCGAAACGGCAACACCATCTATAGCATGCGTTGTCCCGATTGTGCTGCCTGTGTGCCTATCCGGCTTGCCACCGAAACCTTTCGTCCCTCCCGGAACATGCAACGCGTTTTCAAGCGCAACCAGGATCTGGATATTGGTTTGGGTCCCCTTGAGACGACGCCGGAAAAGCTGCAGTTGCTGGACCTTTTTTTGAACAGCCGGTATCCTGGTCGCGGAACAACGGCTATGGATTATTACAGTGGTTTTTTCTTCAATTCCTTGGCTTCGACCATGGAAATTTCTTTCCGGCTGGACGGTCAATTGCTTGGAGTGTCCATAGTCGATCTGGCGGAACGCAGTCTGAGTGCGGTGTATTTTTATTTTAATCCGGCCTTTGAGAAAAGAAGTCTTGGTACTTTTAATATTCTTTACCTCAATGATCTTGCCAAGCGGGAGCACTGTGAATATCTCTATCTTGGGTACCTGATAGAGGAGGTCAAGGCCATGGCCTACAAGGGCCGTTTTCGGCCCCACTCACTGCTGGTGAACGACGAGTGGCTACAGGTGACATGATTTAAAAGAAAAGGAGCGGGTGACGATGTTTGGCTTTTCATTTTTGTCTCAAAAAAACAAGAGCGTGAGAATTCCCGGTCACGATGGGCTTGATCCCCAAACCCAGCATCAACAGGAGCGGGAGCAGTTTCAGGAGGTGTTGCAATCCTTTAATGCCTCCCGTATCGAAGATCGTTTGGTGGTACTGGACATCTTTCTCTCGGTGGAAGAGCACTTGACCCTCTCCGGCCTGGAGGGGATTATCAAGGAAAAGAGGCCGGATCTGCTGGACCGTGAGTTTCTCAAGGAAACCATGGAGATGTTTTGCCAGTTCGGCTTTGCCCAGAAGCAGTTGTTTGAAACCCAGGAAGCAGTTTACGAGCACCACCATCTGGGCATGCACCACGATCATTTCATTTGCACGCGCTGCGGCAAGATTCAGGAGTTTGCCAACAACGATCTTGAAAAACTTCAGCATGAAATTGCCCGGCAGTTCCAGTTTCACCCGCTCCAGCATAAAATGGAGATTTACGGGCTGTGCGCCTCGTGCATGGCACAACGGGAGCCGGCTCTGTCCTTGCAATATGCCGCCAATGGTGAACAGGTGAGGATTGTCACTATTCTGGGCGGTCGTGAGGTACAGACGAGGTTGAATGATATGGGGCTAACGGTTGGCGCATGCCTTGATATTGTCAGCAATCATTCCTCCGGGCCTCTGATTGTGGCAATCAAGGGGACGCGACTGGCCATCAATGCAGATCTTGCAAAAAAGATTATGGTGGCGCACGTCTGTCGACATGATGGATTAACGTAAGGGAGTCTGTCCCCTTGACATCACCCATGAACGGCCCCATACTTTTTAAACAGTGCGAAGAAACATGGTCGGAACAACCGGCGAGACAGTCTCCACAACCATTAAGGGGGTAAATTATGAACGCTGCTGATAAAAACGTGTGTCCCGAATGCAACGGAGAGAAGGTGATCCAGGGAACCTGCGAATGCAACAGTGAATGGCGCGGGTCAAAGGTTGACGATGATTGGAGCGATTGTCAGTGTGTGCCGCAGGTAACATGCCCCATGTGCAAAGGAACCGGGACGGTTGAAAAATAATTAGCCGCTGTTTTTCTGCTGAATGTTGGCGGAAAAGGGAAGAAAACCAATGGATCAGTTCAGGAAGAAGCGACCCGCTGACAGAGCTCCGGGCGAACAACCATGGAGCATGGTTCTCCGAGGAATGGGTTCGATGTTTCATGCGGTTAACTGGTTTCCAGCTGCGGATGTATACGAGACAGCTTCGTCTATCATTGTTTACATGGATATCTCAGGCATAGAGCCGCACACTCTTGTCGTAACGATTGAAGACTCTCGGGTCACTGTTTCCGGAGAACGGAGCTGTGGCCTTGAGGAGAAGGTGTCGCATATCCACCAACTGGAGATTGAACGCGGGTTTTTCGAGCGGTCAATTTCCTTGCCCAAAGCCGTTGATGTTTCACAGGCGGTTTCGGAAAGCAGAAACGGGTTTTTGCAGATTATTTTGCCGTTGCGCCGCAGTGCGGGAAAAATCACGATTACAGTAAGATAAGATTTGAGGCAGGCGATCTTTCTTTCACCTGAACACTACACGATGCAGGTTGAAAATTATGAGTGAAGACGAGAAACAGAAAGAAGCGGAGATTCCGGCTCAAAAGTCTGAGTCTCGTAAGAATCCAGCCGATTTGCCGGTTCCGGAAATTTTACCTGTGCTGCCGTTGCATGGATTTGTCTTTTTCCCGGGCATGGGATTTCCCATGAATATCCTTCATCCTGCCTCCCAGAAGCTTATAGACGAAGCAATTCTTAAAGACAGGCTGGTCGCCATCGTTAGCCACAAGGAGCCCCTCGAGGAGAATGAAGATCGGGTTGAGCCGAAGCATCTCCATCGGATAGGGGTGTTGGGGTATATTCACAAGCTGGTCAAGGTCAAAGAGGGCGGCGGTTATCAGGTTTTGATCAGCGCCATTAAAAAGCTGGAGCTTGTAGAATTTGTCCAGGAAGAGCCATATTTGACAGCCCGGGTTGTTGTAATCCCCATTGAGTTGGAAGAAGACAAAGAGGTCGAGGCGTTGGTGCTCAATCTTCGCACCCAGTTTAAAAAACTTGCAGAACTGCTGACGCTCCCGGTTGAACTTGTTTCCACGATAGAATCTCTGTCCGATCCTTTCTATATATCCTATCTGGTTATTTCCCAGCTCAATCTCACCCCGGTGCTGGAGCAGGAGATCCTTGAGATACAAGAGGGCAAGGCGCTGATGCATCGAACAGCCCGCGAGCTCAACAAGCGCCTTGAAACAGCGCAGATGAGCGAGGAAATTCAGAAAAGCATCAAAGAGGATACGGACGAGAAACAGCGGGATTTCTTTTTGCGACAGCAGCTCAAGGCTATCCGCAAGGAGCTTGGCGAGGAAGAGGATAATCTCGATCTCAAGGAGTTGCGGGAAAAATTTGCCAAGACAGAACTTCCCGAAGAGGCCAAGAAAACAGCGGAAAAAGAACTCGACCGGCTGGCCAGAATCTCACCATCTTCGCCGGAGTATACCGTCTCCCGTACCTATCTCGACTGGCTGCTGGATCTGCCCTGGCTGACATCGACCCATGATTCCCTGGATATTATCAAGGCGCAGCAGGTCATGGACGAAGACCATTACGGCCTTGCGGAGATCAAGAAACGGATTATCGAGTTTCTCGCGGTGCGCAAACTCAAGCAGGACATGCACGGGCCGATTCTTTGTTTTGTGGGGCCGCCGGGTGTGGGCAAGACCTCACTGGGACAGTCCATTGCCCGCTCCATGGACCGGAAATTCATCCGCATCTCTCTGGGCGGTGTGCGGGATGAGGCCGAGATCCGCGGGCATCGGCGCACCTATATCGGCGCTCTGCCCGGACGCATCATCCAGAGCCTGCGCAAGGCAGGGGCCAACAACCCGCTCTTCATGCTGGATGAGATCGACAAGCTGGGCATGGATTTTCGGGGCGATCCTTCCTCGGCCCTGCTTGAGGTGCTTGATCCTGAACAGAATTTCACTTTTGCCGATCATTATCTGGAAATACCGTTTGATCTCTCTAAGGTTATGTTTATTACTACGGCCAATCTCTTGGATAATATCCCCGGACCATTGCGTGACCGTATGGAGGTTATCGAGTTGTCCGGCTATACCCAGGATGAAAAGCTCAATATTGCCAAGCGACACCTCCTGCCCAAGCAACTGGAGGCCCATGCCATCGGCGAGGACGACCTGAAGATCGATGATCAGGCAATCCTGATGGTGATTCGCTCCCATACCAGAGAGGCCGGAGTCAGGAATCTGGAAAGGAAGTTGGCCGCAATCTGCCGTGGGGTTGCCAAGGACATTGTCACCGGCAAGACAGGCACGACCCTGGTCGATACTGCCAATCTTGCCACCTATCTTGGACCTATCCAGTTCTTCCCTGAAACCAAGGCCCGGACCTGGGGGCCGGGTTTGGCCACCGGATTGGCCTGGACCCCGGTGGGCGGCGAGCTGCTGTTCATTGAGGTTGCCAAGATGAAAGGCAAGGGCGGTCTCACCATGACCGGCAAGCTGGGTGACGTGATGAAGGAGTCGGCCACCGCCGCGCTGACCTACATCCGCTCCCATGCCAAGGAATTGGGGGTTGAGGAAGGGGTTTTTGCCAAGATCGACCTGCACATCCATGTGCCCGAGGGCGCAATCCCCAAGGACGGCCCTTCTGCGGGCGTGGCCATGGTCACGGCCTTGACCTCGTTGCTAACCAGTAGAACGGTGAGCAAGGACATGGCCATGACCGGGGAAATCACCCTGCGCGGCGATGTGCTGCCGGTAGGCGGCATAAAGGAGAAGGTCTTGGCAGCGGTGCGGGCCGGGATCAAGGAGATTGTTTTGCCTGCCCTTAATGAGAAGGATGTGATTGAGATCCCGGATAACGTGAAGGAGGATATCCGTTTCCATCTGGTGCAGGATATCAAGGAGGCGCTTGGGTTGTTACTGGCCAAGGAGTGATGGGTATAGAAACGAAAGAGAGTGCGCCGAATGTCTGACTCCGTCGCCATAATGTCAACGATAGCTGCCGTTGTGAGTGCAATTGGAGGCGCAGTTGCCGCATTTCGTTCGGCAGGTTCAGCTCAATCCGCGCAGGATGCTGCGCAGACTTCCGAGAAACGTGCAGCCCTTCGGCAGTTATCGGTCACAGCGAGCGAAGTATTGGTAGAAGCCGGGCGTGCTAGTAGTAGAGGCGCAGAGTTAAAGAGCGCATATCAAATATTATTCACCTTTGCTAACAGGTCAGGTGGTTCACATCTTGGCATGTATATTGATGAGGTCGATAAAAAGCTGATAGAGGTGGAAAATATGTCGCAGAGGGCAAAACCGTTTGCCTCTGGTCAAGACAGTTTAATGAACGGGCCTGTTGACGAAATTAATAGTCGGGAAATTACTATGTCTCAAGTTCTGACAATGGTGCGAGCACGACGAGAGGACTTAGAGCGTGAGCATGCCTCTGTCGAAGCACAGAACAAAATATATCGCGAACAGGCAATCCAAAGCGTGAGGCGGTGAACACGCATAACGAATGAATAGTGAATAGGGGACGTTGTTGATTTGTCGACTAATCTATTTGTAAAAATTGTGTTCCGAAGGATGCGAAAAGTAAAAAATTACTTCTTCTTTGTTGTCCGACAACACGATTTTTCCGGTTTATTGTGACATGGTAGCCACTGGTTTACTTTCAAATTTCTTACGGCCAACACAGGGAATGGTGAAGAAGGCGGACAATATGCACATCTCCCTTCCGCACTCGGTAAACAACAACAAACGGAGTGCCGGAAACAACAAGTTCCTTTGTGTCAGTTAATCGGCCCGGCCTGCCCAGATTTGGCTGGTCTTGCAGGAGTTCCACTGCTTCTCTGACGCGGCTTGCCATTCGTCTTGCCGCTGTGGGGTTGTCCTGCGCAATATACTCGCCGGCCGCTTTCAGATCGTCCAGCGCGGGCGCAGCCCATTCAAGCTTTCGCATCTGTTCCCCAGGTATTGAGAATGGCGATGGCTTGCTCATGGCTTTTCAAGTCACCACGATCGGCTGCTGCAAGCCCTTCTTTGATCGCGGCTACTTGCCATTCCTGGACATTGAGAAATTCTTCAATTGCCTGTGCGGCCAGATACGACTTCGAGCGATGGGTTGTTTGTGCCAAAGCGGCCAGTCGCTCAGCCAGATCAGAGGATACCCGTGTGGAAACCAATATCGTTTCATTCATACCATTCTCCTCTTTATTTTGTATACATTGTCATCATAAGTGATGATAGCATGATTTGGGTAGAGATACAAGTCCGAACCAGGTGTCGAGGGACTTGCCATGTTTCGATTACCTAGAGGAAAAATATCGGGACAGCCTACTTTTCATCTGCAGGTCATTTGGAAGTCAGCTTATTTCATGTTTGATTCGTCCAGAACAATGCGAACCTTTTCCACCAGATGATCCGGAGAGTAACTTTCTTTTGCCCGCCGCAGGCCGGGAATTCCCAGGTCCTGCTCCCTGTTGACATAGATGAAATCGGCAAGGTTATTCTGGGCAAATAACTGGTTGATCAATTGCGACAACCCGTGGAATTGGGTCATAGCCTTCTCGAAATGGCAAACCGCGGTTGAGGGATTGAGCGCTTCGCCTACGGTGAAAGCTTCAATGTTTCCTTCAATGCGGATTGCGCCGCCGGTCAGGTGTAATTCCGTGTAGTGCTTCAGGGTTTCCTCTATTGCTTGATACTCCCCGCACAATCCTGGCTCAGTCTTGCAATTCCGGGCTGCGCACCATCGGTTCTGCATGGCCAGACATTCGGTGATTATTTCCGGGGTGATGATCTCGTAGCTACATTCGTATGCAGCCAGGCATTGGTTGATATGATTGCGTTTTTTGGTGAAATGCCTGCCGGACAAGGTGGCAAGATCTTCTCTGCGATAGACGTAATCGGCATTGTCCCGATCCTCTATGACTTTTGCCCCATGAAGCTGGGCGATATCCGGGAGTTTTTCCTTGGGGAAGCGTTCGGCGCCGGTTATGCGGCTAGTGTATTGATCGAAAACTTCGGAAAGGGATACCGGACCAGCGGGGTTTCCCAGAAGAGCCAACCCTGTTTTTGTTTCGGCAAAAAAGAGAAGCGACTCTTTGTACTCATCAATCCAGATCGGCCGGGTGTTTCGCCAGACAAAGAGATTTGTGAAGGTCTGTTCCGAAATTTCCGGGGGAAACTGCCTGAGATATTCAGTAACTGAAAGCCTGTCATCAAGGGAAAGCGGGCGCAGGGTCATGGGGCTCCTGTGAAGGTGTGTGTATGATCAGTATAAAGGTGTCGCAGGATTCGTGCAAATGATTCCATCCTCAGGGTTTTCATGATTCAGGGGTGCGTTGCTTTTCTTGCAAATGCGGAGAAATCCGTATAGATTGTGCCTCTTGTAAAAAAAAGGAAAAGCACCCTTTGACAGGTTCAGGGCGAGCAGTGCCAACGGCGACGGTAGCTATTTTGAAGTTATTAGGGAACCTTGAAAAAATTGTGTCGAATATGTGTTCCGTCATACCGGCGAAAGCCGGTATCCAGTAATTTCTGGAAGTTATAAAAAACTGGACACCGTTTTTTGCCGGTGTGACGAACTTTGTAAGGTTCCCATTATATTTTTCCGTTTATTCGGTCCTGTCGAAGCACAACAAAGCATTTTGCATGAGCCTCAATTGTCTGATTGATTGTGGTTTGTGTACGAAAAAAAATTTTTGAGGATATTTCCTCTCAAGAAAAGGTGATCAGATGGAAGTGGTGCTTGCCAAGAATGCAGGCTTTTGCATGGGAGTACGGAGGGCGGTTGAGACCACTTTGGGCATGGTCAAGAAGGATGACACTGCCATTGCCACATTTGGGCCATTGATTCACAATCCGCAGGTTCTCAAACTGCTTGAGGATCAAGGCGTGCGAATACTCACTGAGATTCCGGCACAGGCCACCGGAGCCATTATCATCCGGGCACACGGCATTCCCCCTGAGCAGAAAAAAAAGCTGGAGGCATCCGGCGCGAGGGTGGAGGATGCAACCTGTCCCAGGGTTCTCAAGGTGCAGGCTATTATTGCCAGATATAAAAAAGAGGGTTTTGCCACGGTAATCATCGGTGACCGAGATCATGCCGAGGTCGAAGGACTCATGGGGTATGCCGGCGATACCGGGCAGGTGGTAAACAGCGAGGCGGATGTTGCGGCCTTGTGTCTTGATGGGCCTTACATCATCGTAAGTCAGACCACCCAGGACGAGCGTCTTTTTGATAAGCTTAAAGAGATGATTCTGCAAAAATATGTTGGAGGCGAGGTGTTCAACACCATTTGCGACTCCACCCATAAACGGCAGGAGGAGGTACGCCAACTCTGTCAGGAGGTCGAAGCGCTTGTTGTGGTGGGAGGCAAGACCAGCGCCAACACCAAGCGGCTGGGCGAGATAGCTGAAAGTCTGGGCTGCCCGGTGTTTATGGTGGAGTCGGAACAGGATCTCGATTCTCAGGCGTTGACACGTTATGGACGGGTAGGGGTTACGGCCGGAGCTTCCACCCCGAACTGGGTTATCAGCCGGATTGTTGAAGTGCTTGAAAATATAACGGCAAAGACGCCGTGAAAAGGGAAATACGATGCTGAACTGGTTTAAAAAGAAACTTGGAAGCACACAGGATGATGTCCCGCCGGAGCAGGGACAGGTTCCTGATGATTTGGCTGCGGCGACGTCTACAGCACAATCGGGTGGTGTAAGTGTTTCTGAAAAGCAACACGAGAATGGAGCCGGTTTTTTTCTCAAGCTTAAGGACGGGTTGTCCCGGACGCGAAAAACATTTGTCCGCCAGATTGACACGCTTTTCCTTGGCAAGAAGACCATTGACGCCGAATTGCTTGAAGATCTTGAAGAGATTCTGATCATGGCGGATATCGGCGCTGCCACCACCATGGAGCTTCTTGACAAAACAAGGGAACAGGTAAGACGCAACGCCCTGGGTGACGCCCTGGCTCTTAAAACAGCACTGAAAGAGATGATTTTGGGCTATTTGCTCAATACTAACCCGCCTGCGGACAGTGTTTTGCCCGCGCAGGGTCCTTTTGTGGTCATGGTGCTCGGTGTCAACGGGGTCGGCAAGACCACGACCATCGGCAAGCTGGCCCATAAGTTCACCAGAGCAGGTCAGAAGGTGCTGCTGGTGGCGGCCGACACCTTTCGGGCTGCGGCCAGCGAACAATTGCAGATATGGGGAAAGCGGGTCGGCGTTGAAGTCGTGGCCCAACAGGCCGGGGCGGACCCATCGTCAGTGGTATACGATGCTCTTGATTATGCCAAACCGCGTAATTTTGATGTGGTGCTGGTGGACACGGCCGGCCGTTTGCACACCAAGGTCAACCTCATGGAAGAGCTGAAAAAGATCAAGCGGGTCATGGACAAGAAGATCCCCGGCGCGCCCCATGAAATCCTGTTGGTGCTCGATGCCACCACCGGCCAGAACGCCATTTCCCAGGCGCGTCTCTTTAACGAGGCCGTGGATGTCACCGGCCTGGCCCTGACCAAGCTTGACGGGACTGCCAAGGGGGGGATCGTGATCAATATCTCCCATGAGTTCAATATCCCCATCCGTTTTATCGGGATCGGAGAACAGATGGAAGATCTGCGTGATTTTGAGCCAAACGAGTTTGTCGAGGCTTTGTTTGCCGAGAGTGAAGCATGATAATTTATCGTCAACGTAAACCGCCGGGCTGTGGCGGGTTTTTGCTGGTTGTTGCCCTGCTGCTGTTCGCCATGGGCGGTGCTCCCCTTATCCTTGATGTGCTGGGGTTTCTCTTCTTTACCGGAGTGATTCTTGTCCTCATGGTATTTGTCGGGATTTGGGGGTTTTCCCAGTATATCCGGAGACAGGCGAGTCGTTACGAACAGTCCCAGACGGAAAGCCATAACCAGTTTGTCTTTTTGCTGGTTAATATCCTGATACGGATCGCCAAGGCGGACGGGGTTGTCACCAAGGCAGAGCTTGAACCCATCGAGAATTTTTTTCGCGTCCATCTTCGGTACAACCAAAGCCAGATGTACTGGGTGAAGGATCTGATCCAGGATGCGCTGGCATCCCAGGACTCCCTCGAAGCCATGCTTTCCGAGTTCAAGGGGCGCTTCGCCTATGAACCCCGGTTGATCCTGGTGGAACTCATCTATCAGGTGCTGTACACCAATGATCAGGTCTCGGCCCAGGAATTGGCCATGGTTCAGACCATTGTCGATTTTCTCAACATCTCCGTGTATGACCATCACGCCATTCGAAGCAAGTATATCAGCGGCAACCGGGGCCGGATTTTTGGTGGTCAGGTAGGAAGCAAGACCCGTTACTATGAAATTCTCGGACTTGAACCGGGAGCATCAGCCGAAGAGATCAAAAGCGCGTACCGGAAGCTGAGCATGCAATATCACCCGGACAAGGTTGCGCATCTGGGCGAGGAGTTCCGGCGGGTTGCAGAGGAAAAAATGAAAGAGCTGAACGAGGCGTATCAATATTTAAAAAAGAATGCCTGAACAGGGTGAACTGATTGAACATCCTTGTTCTGGAATCCTATTACGGAGGGTCGCATAAGGCTTTTCTTGCCGGTTTGAGCACCCATCTTCCCTATTCCTTTGATCTGTTGACGTTGCCCGCGCATAGCTGGAAATGGCGGATGCGTCTTGCTGCCCCTTATTTCGCTGATGTCCTGACTAATGATCCCAGTTACGCAGATAAAAAATATGAGAGGATTTTCTGTTCCTCACTTGTCGACGTCGCTGCCCTGCGTGGTCTGCTGCCGAAATATCTCCGTGACATCCCCATTCTGACCTATTTTCATGAAAACCAGTTCGCCTATCCGGTACAAATATCGGACGCCCGGGATGTGCATTTCGGACTGACCAATCTTACCACCGCCCTGGCTTCGGACAGACTTGCCTTTAACTCACAATACAATCTGGATTCATTCCTGGCCGGATGCCGGGACCTGCTCGCCAAAATGCCGGATATGTCCTTGGCCGGTTATGAAGCGTCCATCCGGGATAAGGCGACGATTCTCTATCCGGGCCTGGATTTCAGCACCATCGACTCCTGTCGGCATGACACGCAGACGGGCAGGGTGCCGGTTCTTGTCTGGAACCACCGTTGGGAACACGACAAGAATCCGGAGCTCTTTTTTGAAACCCTGTACGAACTTGCCGCTCAAGGGGGGTCCTTTGGTCTGATCGTGTTGGGTGAATCCTTCAAGACCCGGCCGAAGGTTTTTGCCCAGGCACAAGAGAGGCTTGCCGAGCGGATTGTCCATTTTGGTTATGCAAAAGATTATCGGGAATATTGCAGATTGCTCTGCCGGGGGGATATAGTCGTTTCCACGGCCAAGCACGAGTTTTACGGCATTGCGGTCCTGGAGGCCGTGCGCGCAGGCTGCCGACCCTTGGTGCCGGATCGATTGTCGTACCGGGAGCTTTTTGCCCCAGCCTTTCGTTACGAGGAAGCAGACTTTGCCCGGCAACTTCGTAGCGCCATAGGTGCTGCAGAAAGGCTGAAACAGCAGGATGCGAATATCCTCACCGACCGGTTTTCCTGGCCGGTGCTGGCTCACAGCTACCGCCAATGGTTTGAAGAAGAGAACGCTTAGGGGTGGCGGATCAGCAGGGAGCGGATTTGCTAAAGTTTTTTGTCAGGAATTCACATTCGGCAGGGGAGAGATCAAAGCGAATCTCCGCTTCCTTGAGTACCGCGTCCCGTTTTTTCTGCGGATTGGAGAGCAATTCTTCACTCATCCAGCAAAGGGCCTTTTTTACCTTGTCGCTGCCGGTCGGCAGTCTGCTGTCAGAGCCCATGGGCATCCTCCTTTGTATCGGCGGGTAAATATTCAGTTCAGGGCTGAAAACCAAAAATAAACGTCTGAACAGTTACACCGGTTTTACCATGATGCCTCCCAGAGGCGGAACCGAAACCAGGATATGGAACGGAGCGTCACCGAATGGTTCGGCAATGGCTTGCTTGTGGTCCGGGTTGTAAACATTGCTGCCGCCGAATTCTGCGGAATCCGTTGAGAGGATTTCCTGGTACCAGCCTGCGGACGGCACCCCGAGTTTATAGTCGTGCAGTACCTGAGGGGTGAAATTGACCAGGCAGACCACATGGTCCTTTGCTTTTTTCCCCTGACGGCAAAAGGCGACGATGCTGTTGTCCACATCCTTGAAATCCATCCAGCGAAAGCCATCGAAAGAAAAATCAACCTCCCAGAGGGGCCGGGTATCCTTGTACACTGCATTTAACTGCTGGACGAATGTTTGCAGCTGCCGGTGCATGGTGTTTTGTTCGGTCAGGTGCCAGTCCAGGCTTACCTTGCAGTACCACTCTGATATTTGGCCGAATTCCGCCCCCATGAACAGAAGTTTCTTGCCCGGATGAGTCCAGAGAAAGAAGAAAAGTAAACGCAGATTGGCGAATTTCTGCCACATATCCCCGGGCATCTTGAAGAGCAGGGAACGTTTGCCGTGCACCACCTCGTCATGGGACATGGGCAGAATGAAATTTTCTGTGAATGCGTAAAGCAAAGAAAAAGTGAGGGCGTTGTGGTGGTATTTGCGGAAGATGGGTTCCTTGCTGAAATAGGCCAGGGAGTCGTTCATCCAGCCCATGTTCCACTTGTAGCCAAAGCCTAAGCCGCCCCAGTCCAGGGGCTTTGTGACTCCGAAGAAGCTGGTGGACTCTTCGGCGATCATCAGAATATCGGGATAACGCTTGTAGATAATGGCGTTCATGTGTTTGATGAACTCAATGGCGTCGATGTTTTCCTTGCCGCCATAGATGTTTGGTACCCAGTCGCCCTCGTTGCGGGCATAATCGAGGTAGAGCATGGAAGCCACGGCATCCACCCGCAGACCGTCGATGTGGAACTTGTCCATCCAGAAAAGGGCATTGGCAATGAGGAAATTCTGCACTTCCTTGCGACCGTAATTAAAAATCAGAGTGCCCCACTCGGGATGCGCGCCCTGTCTTGGGTCTTCATGTTCGTAGAGTGCGGTGCCGTCGAATTTGCTCAGGGCGTGGCCGTCGGAGGGGAAATGCGACGGTACCCAATCGAGGATAACGCCGATCCCGTGTTGATGGCACTGGTCCACAAAGGACATGAAGTCCTGGGGGGTCCCGTGGCGGCTGGTAACCGCGAAATAGCCGGTGACCTGATATCCCCAGGATTCATCAAGGGGGTGCTCCATGATGGGCATCAGCTCGATATGGGTGAAGCCCATTTCTTTAACATAAGGGATCAGGGAACCGGCAAGCTCCTGAAAAGAGAGCAGGCGTGAGGGGTCACCAGGGTCGCGACGCCAGGAACCAAGATGGACTTCGTAGATGGACATGGGCAGTTCATAACTTTTCCGGCTTTTTCGCTCGGTAAGCCAGGCTGTGTCATTCCATTTATAGCCGTCCAGCCCCCAGACAATCGAGGCGGTTTTGGGCCGGATCTCCGAAAAAAATTGGAATGGGTCAGACTTTTCAAGAAGTGCGTCATGTTGGGTTTTGACTTCGTATTTGTATGCTTCTCCCTGGCCAATTTCCGGAATAAACAGTTCCCAGATGCCGGAGTTGCCTAAAACCCGCATCTGATGCACTCTGCCGTCCCAGTAATTGAAGTCGCCCAGGATGCTGACTCTCTTGGCGCTTGGCGCCCAGACGCGAAAGATTGTTCCGGTGACGCCGTCAATCGTTACAAGGTGTGCGCCGAGGGTGTTGTAAATTTCGTAGTACGTGCCGTTGTTGAAAAGATAGCGGTCATACTCGGACATCTGTGGCAAAAAACAGTACGGGTCCTTGAAAACATGGTGGTTTTCATCGTAATACGCCACTTCATACTCATAGGGAAACGGTTCATTGCAATCGGTAATGACAATCTCGAAAAAGCCTTCCGGTCTTGTCTTGTACATCTCTTTTCTTTCCCCGTCGGCTAAAAGCCAGCAGGCGTTGG
>JAHJTI010000045.1 GCA_018829945.1 Pseudomonadota bacterium
ACCGAGTAGTGGAACTCATGTCCCCGCAACAACGTGGATGCAGGACCGAAAAAACAATCCTTTTTAAGGCGTACTTCCCGGTAGCCCAGGCCGGCCCTTTTTTTCTGCATGCGCGCCGTTACCGGAAACACCCCGGCCATGGGCAGTACCCCGACATCATCCCCGGCGATGCCTTCGGTCAGGTACATGAATCCTCCGCATTCGGCATAGAGCACCTTTCCGGATTCCGCCCAGTCGTTAATCGCCTGCCGCATCCCGAGATTGCCGGAAAGCTCCCGGGCATAGAGTTCAGGGTAGCCGCCGCCAAGATAGAGGCCATCCAGCCCCTCTGGCAGGCAATGGTCTTCCAGGGGGCTGAAAAAAACAAGTTCAGCGCCCGCTGCCCGCAATAGATCAAAATTATCCTGATAATAAAAGCAAAAGGCCCTGTCTTTTGCCACCCCAATCCTTGCTCGCGGTGTTTCGACTGATTGCCGAACCGGCACAACTTCTTCAGGAGACACGGCCGCGCCGGCAGCCAGCTCCAAAAGGCGCGGCAGATTGACCTGTGCGCTGATCGTGTCAGCCAGGCAATTCAGCGATTCTGGGCTGATGGGCTGCTCATCGCCGGTAAACAGGCCGAGATGTCGGGAGGGCATGGCAAAATCGAGGCTCTGGGGCAAATGCCCTAAAATTTCGGCCGAACAATGCGTGCGGATGGCCCCGGTCACCAACTCCAGATGCCGCGGGCTGGCAACCCGATTCAAAATCACCGCCACCGGCGACACTTCAGGGTCCAGGGTTTCAAAGCCCTTGAGAACCGCAGCCACGCTTTCCGCTGCAGAACGCACGTCCAGAATCAGCACTATCGGCACACCCAGCGCCTTGGCCAAGGCCGCGCTGGAAGATGCCTGGCCGTCAAACATGCCCATAACGCCCTCTATCACCGCAACATCCCCGGAAGACCTTGCGGTAAAGGTTCTCCGAACCTGTGCTTCCCCCATCATCCACAGGTCCAGATTCCGGGAGACATGGCCGCAGGCAAGCTGGTGCAGGCCGGGATCAATGAAATCAGGACCGCACTTGAAAGGTTGCGCCGCCAAGCCCATTTTACGCAGGGCGGCGAGCAGCCCCAAGGTGATGGTGGTCTTGCCGGAGCCGCTGCTGGTGCCGGCAACCATAAACGCTGAGGAACGATCAGCGGCCACCGGCAGTCACCTTTTTTTGTTTCGGGCCGGGGAAAGAATCCGGGTAGAGCAGCGTCGCGACAGTCTTTATTCCCTCAAGAATCCTCATGGTCGGGCGAGAGACAATTCGCTCATCCACCAGATAGACCCGATTGCTCCGCACTGCCTTGATTGCCTGAAATCCCGGCTCCTGCATGATAGTCTCAATACTTACCGGATTCATCCGCCCCTGCTGGGCGAGAAAAACCTCAATCTCGCCGGACTTGGCCATAATACGCTCCTTGCCGTAGGCGGCGATATTTGTTTCCCGAACCTGACTGGCATCCGCGGCCACGTTAATTCCTCCTGCCTGTTCCAGCACATACATGGCGATGCTTTCCTGGGCAAAGGTCTTCATCTTGGTGTGGATCGCCTCAAAGTAGACCCTGACCCGCCTCTTTTCCGGCACCGTGGCGATAATCTTCCGAATTGAGGCAAGTTCCGCCTGGAAAGTTGCGACCATTTCTTCAGCCTGCCGCGTTCTTCCTGTGAGCAGACCGAGAGCACGCCAATAATCGAAGATTTCGGCCACCGTGTTGGGCTGGAGGGAAACCACCGTAATTCCGGCCTGGCGCAGGGTGGCCATAAGCTGCGGCGCAGAGCGTTCGATCATCGGCCGGACAAGCACAAGGTCGGGCCGGGCGCCGATGATTTTTTCCGGGTCTTCCCGGTAGCTGTACTGTTTTTTGTCGCGAAGTTGAGGCAGGTCTTCATCCGTGCCTTCAAAGCCGACGATCTCCTTGTCAAGACCAAGGCTGACCAGGTTCTCGGTATGAGCCGAATAGAGCGAGATGATTCGGGTATATGGCCGGGCAACTGTAACCGTTTTCCCTTCGCTGTCGAGAAAGGCGGCAGGCGATGCAGCAATCGAAGCATTCGGATTGAGTCCGGAAAACAAGAGAGTAAGAGCAAGAAAAAACAAGTGGATCGTTATTCTGGATGCCATATTGATGCACTCGTACCAAAAACCGCACTTCGACATTCCGTCATTCCGGCAAAAGCCGGAAACCGGTGTTCTCCTGAAATTGTGGTCATGCTGGACTCCGGTTTTCACCGGTGTGACGTTTTTTTGGGAAACCATTGCTCTTAACTCCAGTAGCGGAAGGAAATCTGCTTGGTCTTGCTGAAATCGTCAAACTGCACTCTGCTTTCAACCCCGAAAACCTTTTTAATCATCCCCGCCTCCAGCACTGAGTCGCTGGGACCGCAGGCAACCACCTTTCCACCCTGCATGAAAATGATCTCGTCACAGTAGGCTGCGGCCAGGTTCAAATTGTGGATCACCGCGATCACGGTCCGCCCCTCCTCCCGGACCAGATTCCGCGCCACGTTGAAAATCTGCATGGTGTACTGCACATCCAGGCTGGAGGTTGCCTCGTCAAAAAGCAGAAATCTGGTTTGCTGGGCCAGAGCCCGGGCCACAACCACCCGCTGTTTCTCGCCGCCGGACAACTCGTTGACAAAACGATCCTTGAAATGACTGATGCCGATGGCTGCCATGGCCGCGTCAACCTGGCGCCAATCTTCAGCCGAAGGTGAGGCAAACCGACTGATATATGGATGTCTCCCCATGAGCACCACTTCCTGAACAGTATAGGCAAAATCGATCCCGAAATCCTGGGGGACCAGCGCGACCAGACGGGCCAGATCGCGTCGACGATACTCCGACACGGGTCGATCCATGAAGGTGACGCATCCCAGATCAGGACTTTTGGTGCCGGTGAGCATGTCCAGAAAGGTGGTCTTGCCGCAGCCGTTTGGTCCGACAATTCCATAAAACTTGCCCGGCGTAAGGCACAGGTCCAGATCGACAAGCGCCGGTGTCGATCCGTAGGCAAAACTGACTCCGGACAATTCAAAACCGCTTGCTGCGCTCATGCCGCTCTCCTTTGCCGCTTCCGGAAGATCACACAGAAAAACGGGCCGCCGATCAGGGCGGTGAGCACACCAATGGGCACTTCAACAGGCAATACCGCCCGGGTCACGGTATCGGCCACGAGCAGGAGCAGCGCCCCGGCCAGAATGGAGACCGGCAGTAGCTTGCGGTTATCAGGTCCCACCATAAACCGCATCAGGTGCGGGACAATGAGCCCGATAAAGCCGATGATCCCGGAAACCGAAACACAGACCGCGGTAACCAACGAAGCGCCAAGGAGCAGAATCCAACGCACCCGGCCGCTCTCAACGCCCAAAGTATCCGCCGACCTGCTCCCCAGGCTGAGAATATTAAGATCCCGGGCGTAAAAAAAAGACAGGGTCAAACCGAAGAGAACCGCCATTGCCACCACGGCCACATCAAACCAGGTGCGGGAAGCAAAGCTGCCCATCAGCCAGAAGATGATGACCGCCACCTGCTCATCAGCCAGGTATTTCAAAAAACTGATTCCGGCTGCTAGAATGGCTCCGACAATAACGCCGGAGAGGATCAGAGTGTTAGCCGAGATCTGTCCGTTAAAACTGGAGAGATAGAGGACCACCAGTAAGGTAAGCGCCGCCCCGCCAAAAGCGAAAAGCGGCACGGAAAAATGGCCCATCATGGTCAGGTTGGCCAGAAGAGCCAGGGCCGCGCCAAATGCGGCCCCGGATGAGACCCCCAGGGTATACGGGTCGGCCAAGGGGTTGAGCAGGATACCCTGATAAATAACACCGCTCATGGCAAGACCTCCCCCGACCAGGGTAGAGGTAAGGATTCTGGGCAAACGCACATCGAAAACCACAAATGGGAATACCGGGTCAATACCGGAAAGCAGTGCAGGATTTGAAGTAACCCTGGCCGCGATCACCCGAACAATTTCGGACGCAGGCACAGCGATATGCCCCATTCCGGTAGCATAAATGATGGCACCCAGAGCGGCTGCCGCCAAAGACAGAGTCAGCAGCCATATTTGAAATCCGCTATGCCTCATTGATCCTTAAATTCCTTCGTCCATCATGGCGTCCTTGATATGCCGGGCAAAGACAGCAGCAAAGGCATCGGATTCACCCAAGCCGACAAGGGAGACAGCCACGTTGATGGAACGCGCCTCAAGCAGGCTTTTCAGCGAATCCGGTTCAGGGCCGGCCATATCGTTTTTCGCATGGTCCCCAGCCACGGTCATGAAAGGCTTGAGCAGCACTTTTCTTGTCTTATCTGCCTGCAACTGCGTCATAAGGCGCTCATTGTCCGGAAAACCCTCAACCATGCTAACATAAATGCGCACCCCGGGATACTGCTTGCGCATGACCTGTTCGAACTCCAGATACACCCCTGTGGAATAATGTTCGTTGCCATGGGCGAAATAGATCAATGCCCTGCCATCCTTCCGGGCGAGTTCTACGTCCGGAGCCAGAAGGGAGGCCACCTGCTCGATGTCGTGCCGGTACTCGTGCTCGATTCCATGAGTTCCCAAGGCAGGGCGCCCGATAATAATTTTCTTGAACGGCATATTCCTCTTTTTTACGGTGCGGATGCTGTTCAATCCCTGGACATAAGAGGCAAGATCGGCAAACTCCTCCCCGCTTGACATATGAGTCGGCTGGACAATGATGTACCCATACCCTTCGTCCTGCAGGTCGGCGATGGTGGCCAACGGGCCTTTGACATTGATAATTTCCCCTGGGACATCCGGGTGTTGTGTTGCATAGGCAGGGTCCTTCCGACGCTCCTGCCAGATCCGACGGATAATATTTGAGGTGAAAGCCAATCGAACCGGAATGCCTGGCAGGGTTGCCTGCACCTGATCCCGGATATTGAGGATTCCGGGCAAAGCGCTTTCATGGCTGGTGCCGAATACCGCCAGCACCACACCCTTTTTCTCGGCCGGAGCAGCCTGAACACCGACCGCGCCAAGCACCAGCAACAGGGCGACAAGCAATGAAACATAAGTGGGCAACAATTTTCTCAAACGCATCTTTTTTCTCCATCTTTAAAAAGGGTTATAAATTTCCTTCAAAAAAGACGGTATCCCCCTGCGAATTTTGTGGTGAACGCAAGGCCGGAAACCTTTCCTCGAAGGCAGCAGCAAAACATCAACAAGGCAGGTCTCCTGACTTTTTCCGAAATCGATTCGCCTTCCCGCTTCACGAAAGAGCAGTGGCATACGAAACGACTTTCCTGCCTCGCAAATACAGCAGGAGGAAATTACAGTGGCGGGACCGTTCCCGATTTGCACGGGATTCCCTTTTAAGCCCAATGGGCTCCTTGTTGACACAACATGTGTATTTCTAAAAAACCGACTATCACACTCTCATACAAACGCACTTCGTCAGGCTCAGCGCGAACGACTCACTCTGTAGTATATGAGCGTTCCGATCATGCTGAGCCTGTTGAAGCTCCTGCACTTCAAAAAAGTGAGTTGAATGCAGGACCTTAGCCCGGAGTCATAAAATAATATCCCACTCCAACGGCAATCACCGAAATCAGACGCAATATCTGGCTGAGCCCCACAAGCTCAAGAGCAATTTTCGGTGTAAAAATACCGACATAATAAGGGAACTGATGCCTTACGGCCCGTATCGGAGTGGAGAGAATATTGCCGACCAGCAAGGCGAGAACCACCTCTTTATAGCTGAGGCTGTTATCTGCCAGCAAGGCTCCGGCCGCCGCGAGTCCGGCGGAAAACTCTACAGTGACATGTGCCATGACAATGGCAAGGCTTTGCGGCTGGAGCCAGGCAAGGAACCATACGTGGGTGGCGAAAAAGTTCTCCAGCCAGTCAAATACACCCTGTTTTCCCATAAGAAAGAAGAGGATGTACACCGGCACGGTAAAGTAGAGGAGTTTCTTTATTCTCTTGCGAAAACGTCGAACACTTTTATCCATGGCCTGGTGCCAATCGGTTTTTTCGCGGCCCAAAGCCCCTGCCTTCTCTTGTTCCCCCTGCTCCAATTGAAGAGGAGGGAGCAATATTCTGCCGCTGATCACCACCAAGGCGGTTTGCAGCATTGCCGCAATGAAAGTCAGCGCCAAATATATCAAGGCTGCCATTTTAATAAGCGGTGCAGTCAGAAAAAAAACAGTGGGCAAATGCAGAAAAAAACGGGGCAAGCCGTTAAAAAGGTTGGCGAGCACCATTTCTTTCTTGCTCAACTGTCCTTTGTCAAAGGCTTCGGCCAACATGGTATTTGCTGTGACTCCGGAAAAAAAAGCCATGGAGAAGCTTGCTCCGGAAACAGCGGACAATCTGCCAAACCGTACAAAAGGTCGGGTCATGGACGCCAGGCGATGCGTCCAGTTGAGGGCCTCGATAAAATTGGCAATGATCAGCCCCACGGAGATCCAGAAGAGGATCTTTATCAAAGGCCAGAACAGTTGTGGCCAGAGTGAAGTGATAAAATGCGGGTCCATAAACATAAAAAAAATCCCCGGACCGATTTTCTCGATCCGGGGAGGCCCTTTTTCATCCACGGCAGATCATAACATGACCACTTGTCCACGGCGATCATGCAGCAATATTTTTCAAGGCAGGTCTTCTGACTTCCGGTTCATCCTTGTTCCGCGCCTTCCCATTCATGAAACAGTGGCGTGATTGCGAAACTTGTCCCCGGTTACAGCGGCGGGCCCGTCCCCGATTTACACGGGGTTCCCTTTCAAGCTCTCTGTGGAGCACCTTGGAAACTGTTATGTAGCATATTCGCCGAATCTTTGCCACCATTCTTCAATACTTCATGATCGGGCAACACTATCAACTGTTTGTGGTTCACAAAAATCCGATCGTGAGTTTCTCTGGCAAAATTCGTTAGTTTCACCTAAAGTGAACCTCTGCCTTTGCCGTCAGCCTGAAGATTTCACCCTGCACGTTCCGGAGAGATAGCATGGAAAACTTTGAGACATTACTTGAAAGATCAACCAAGATTCATGGCCACATCTGCGCAGGACAGGTCATTGGAGTGCGCATGTCCATGATCGGCCTGCGGGAGATCGGCATCGACGACCCCAAGGCCCAACGCAAGGATTTCTATGTTCTGGTGGAGATCGACCGTTGCGCCACCGATGCCATTCAGACCGTCACCGGCTGTTCCCTTGGCAAGCGTTCCCTCAAGTGGCTTGATTACGGGATTATGGCCGCTACCTTTGTCAATCTCAAGACCGGGAAAGCGGTACGGATCACCGCCCTTGAGGAATCCAGGGAAACATCGAAAAAATACTGCCCGGAGATCGGCGACAAGTACAAGCAACAGCTTGAAGCCTACCGGATCATGCCCGAGGAGGAACTCTTCAAAATACAGGCAGTTTCCATAGCCGTCCCTGAAGAGGATATGCCCGGCCGCCCCATGCGCAGGGTGCAATGCGAGCGGTGCGGAGACTGGGTGCAGGATTGCCGCGAGGTGATGGAGGATAACAAACCTCTATGTAAGCCTTGTGCCCATGGCCGCTATTACGAAATCATCTGAAACCTGTTTAGCAATTGGAGTCCGCATGACAAAAACAATCCCGGTTGAACAGGCCATCGGCATGGTTCTGCCCCACGATATCACCGAGATCCGCACCGAAGAATTCAAAGGTCGCGCCTTCAAAAAAGGCCACATCATTAGAGCGGAAGATATCGAACGGCTGAAGCGGCTTGGCAAGGAAAACATCTATGTGCTGGAACTCGGCCCGGACGACATCCACGAAAATGAGGCGGCAGAATTGATGGCCGGCGCTCTGGCTGGTGCGGGCACCACGGTTTCCGGGGAGCCTGTGGAGGGAAAGCTCAATATTGTTGCAGACCATGACGGCTTGCTCAAGGTAGATGTAGAAGCCCTGTACCGATTCAACCTGTTGGGTGAAGTCATGTGCGCCACCCTGCACAACAATACCCCGGTGAAAAAAGGCGAACAACTGGCAGGGACCAGGCTTATTCCTCTGGTCTCCAGAAGAGGGGTCGTAAACGATGCGGTTGAAATCGGTGCCAAGGCTGCGGGGATCATCAAGGTAGCCCGTCTGAAACAGGCAAAAGCAGGGCTGATCATCACCGGCAACGAGGTTTTCCATGGCCGAATCAAGGATGCCTTTGAACCGGTGCTGCGGAAAAAACTGGAAAAGCTTGGCTCGGAGGTGGTGGCGGTCCGCTTCGCTCCGGACAATATCGAGACCATCGCGGCGGAAATCAAGACGTGCCTGGACGCGGGAGCAGACCTCATCGTCACCAGCGGCGGCATGTCCGTGGACCCGGATGACGTCACCAGGCAGGGAATTATCAGGGCTGGAGCACAGGATATCGTTTACGGTACCCCGGTTCTGCCCGGAGCCATGTTTCTGGTAGGATACATCGGAGAGGTGCCGGTGCTGGGTCTGCCTGCCTGCGGCATGTTCCACAAGATTACAGTGTTTGACCTTGTCCTGCCCAGGGTGCTGAGTGGAGAAAAGATCACTCGGCACGACATGGCCATGTTGGGACATGGCGGCCTGTGCCGTCAGTGCAAAACCTGCGCCTATCCCATCTGCGGTTTCGGCAAATAACTTTTATTCCGAAACCTTGCCGCGCATGGCCTTCACCCTGCCCCGCTTCTCCTTGCCTTCCAACCGCTTTTCTTTGGAACTGCGAGAGGGCTTGGTGGGTCTGCGTTTCCGCTCCTGCTTGACCGCCCCTCTGATAATCTCCGCCAGACGTTCCAAGGCGTCAGCCCGGTTTTTTTCCAGGCTGCGAAATTGCTGCGCCTTGATGATGATCTCGCCGTCTTTGGTAAGGCGTTGATCGCTCATGGCCAGGAGCCTCTCCTTATAAAAATCAGGAAGCGTTGAGGCTCGGATATCAAAACGCAGATGCACGGCTGAAGAAACCTTGTTGACATTCTGTCCCCCGGCGCCCTGAGCCCGGATCCCGGTCAATTCGACTTCGTTGTCCGGAAGGAAGATTGTCTTGGAAATGTGCAGCATTGTTTTTCCTCGGCGCAGACTGCCTCAGACTCCCAGCAGATAGAGATCCCCAGCGATCCATTTGCCTTTTTCTTTACGGATATTGGCGGACTGGGTATTGAGTATCCGAAACCCGTGGCGGGCTGCCACAGCCTTGATGTAGGAAAAGGTGTGGGCATAGCGCCCGGACTGGCACAACTGGTAGCCCTGTCCCGTTATTTGCTCGGTG
>JAHJTI010000046.1 GCA_018829945.1 Pseudomonadota bacterium
CAATGTCAATACCATCAGCGCCGGTGCCGTGGATACCGAGGCCTTGAAAAAATTTCCCAACCGGCAACAGATTCTCGATGGTGCCCTGCAAAGAACGCCCATGGGGCGTCTTACCACCCCAGAGGATGTGGCGGATGTCGCCCTGTTTTTATGCAGTGATCTGGCCGCCATGATTCAGGGGCAAACCATCGTCGTGGACGGTGGATATTCCATCCGGGCCTGAGCCCACCCATGGAAGCCTTTCGCACACTGGAACGACTCATTCTGGCCTCGGGTTCGCCCCGTCGCCGTGATTTCCTTACCGAGTTGGGCTTTGCCTTTGAGGTGCTGGTAACGGACATTGATGAAATCCCGCAGGCCGGGGAGCAGCCCGTCGATTTTGTTGCGCGATTGGCTCGGGAAAAGAGTCAGGCTGTCGATCAACCCGGCGCCTGGGTGTTGGGTGCCGATACCGTGGTTGTGGTGGACGGAGAAATCCTCGGTAAGCCAACCGATGAAGACGAGGCCTGTGCCATGCTCATGCTCCTTTCCGGCCGCTGGCATGAGGTGTGGACCGGATTTTCTCTCAGCAGGCAGACGACAGGGGAATTGTACACGAAAACCGTCTGTACCAAAGTTCGATTCATGCCACTCACCCCGGAGTTATGCCGGGCCTATGTCCGCACCGGAGAGCCTCTGGATAAGGCCGGTGCTTACGGGATTCAGGGGAAAGGATGTTTTCTGGTTTCGGAAATTAACGGTTCCTATACCAATGTGGTGGGGCTGCCCATGACCGAGGTTCTGGATGCCTTATTGCACCACAAGGTAATTGCCTTGATGGACGGTTTGTGAGAAGATCATCACAATCATGAATGCCTCAGAACCGAATATCTTTGTTGCTCGGCAACCTATCTTCAAAAGGAACAAGGAAGTTTTCGCCTACGAGCTTCTTTTCCGTTCCGGACTGACCAATTACTTCGACCCCCTGCAAAATGGGGAAGAAGCCACTTCAAAGGTCATCACCAACTCTTTTCTTCTGATCGGCATTGCCACCATCACCGAAGGGAAAAAAGCGTTCATCAATTTCAGTGAAGAGATGCTGCTTAAGGGATATCCGTCTCTTTTCCCCAAAGAGATCGCCGTGGTTGAGGTGCTGGAGACCGTCGGCGCCACGCCCGAGGTAGTGCAGGCTTGCGCAACGCTGGTCGAAGCGGGGTATGTCCTGGCTTTGGATGATTTTCTCTACGAAGACCGTTTTTTGCCGCTCATCAAGATGGCCAGGATCATCAAATTTGACATCCGCCAGATGAGTTTTGCCGAGCTTGAGCGGCAGGCAAAGGTTGTCAGTCGCTATAACGTGAAGCTGTTGGCGGAAAAAATCGAAACCTTTGAAGAGTTTGAATCCATCAAGAAGCTGGGTTTTGATCTGTTTCAGGGGTATTTTTTTAGCCGTCCCCAGATTGTGGAAGGACGCGATATCCCCGGGTCCAAGCTCCATTATCTGCAGGTGCTGAAGGTCATTCAGGATGAGGATTACGATTTCGCCGAACTTGCCAAATTTGTCAGCCGAGATGTTTCCCTGGCCTATAAACTGCTTAAATATGCGAATTCAGCCTATTTTGCCAGAAGGCAGAAGGTGGAAAGCATCGAGATGGCGGTTGCCATGCTGGGGCAGAATACCTTAAGAAAATGGTTGTCGCTGATGATGCTTTCCTATCTTGCCGATGACAAGCCTTCCGAACTGTTGCGATTGTCGGCTTTCCGCGGCACCTTTTGTGAATTGATCGCCGATCAGCTTCTGGGCAGACGCAAGGAGGCGGGGATGTTCTCCCTGCTACCGGCCATGCTCGACAAAGCCATGGAGGATATCCTGCCGGAGCTGGCTTTGCCCGACGAAATCCAGGAGGCGCTGCTAACCGAGGTTGCAACCCCTCTTTCCCGGACTCTTGCTCTGGTAACGGCTTACGAGCGTGGTGACTGGGAAAAGACGATCAGTCTGGCGAAAAAGCTTAATCTCAACCATGATTCCCTGCCTCTGTTGTACGAGCAGGCCCTTGAGATCGCTCAGGTTCAGCTTATTGACTGATGGCGTTCATCTTTGAGAAATCGCCGATCTGCAGAAAAAGTCGGGCGATGGCAGTCAGCAGATTCAACCGATTTGCGCGCACCTTCTCATCTTCCACCATGACCATGACTTCTTCAAAAAAATTGTCAACCGGCTCCTTCATCTTGAGGATCACGGCCAGGGCTTTCTCGTAATCGCTGGCTTCGATCAGGGGAGCAGCTTCAAGACGGACAGCCAGATACGCCTCGTGGAGCTTTTGTTCGGCGTTTTCTGTGAGCAGCGCCGGCTGCACCGAGGTTTCGTCGTTATCCTTGATAATATTGATCACGCGTTTGAAGGATCCGGCCAGGATAGTAAAGGATTCCCGGCTGCTGATAGCCATCAGGGCCTTGATCCTTTGCTTGCAGTCAACCGGATCGTCGAAAGTGACCGAGGTGACAGCCTCCACGGCCTCGGCCGGGATACCCTGACTGATCAGATCATTGCTGAAACGTCCCTTGATGAACTCAAGCACGTTGCGGCGGGCTTCGCTCTGGGGAATGGTCAGTTTGTCGCCATAGAGCGAGAGCGCCTCATCCACCAACTCGGCCAGGGAAAGACGAAAGCCCATGGCGTTGATGATATGGATGAGCCCCAGGGAGAGGCGACGCAGGCCAAAGGGGTCGGTGGTGCCGGTGGGGGTCTGGCCAATGCCGAAGCAGCCGGCGATGGAGTCAAGCCTGTCGGCCATGCCGACCAATGCGCCGGGGATTGACGAGGGCAACGTGCCTCCGGCCCGGACCGGAAGGTAATGCTCCCGAATGGCCGCGGCAACCTCTGGTGCTTCTCCGCTGAGCAGGGCGTAATCTTTGCCGATCGCCCCTTGGAGGGAGGGGAATTCCCCCACCATGTCGGTCAACAGGTCCGTCTTGGCAAGGAGGGCGCTCCGTTCGGTATGGGTGAGGTGTTCAGGCGCCAGCTTTTTGGCCAGCAACCCGGCCAGGGTTGTAACTCGTCGGGTTTTGTCCAGCATGGTTCCCAACTTGTATTGGAAAATAACGCCGGAAAGATCTTCGACCCGATCCGCAAGGGTGCGGCGCTGATCTTCCTTAAAAAAGAAAAAAGCATCCTCCAGCCGTGCCCGGATCACCCGCTGATGTCCATCGGCTGCAAGCTGTGCATCTCTAGTGTTCGTGTTATTTACTGCGATGAAATGGGGCATGAGTTTGCCCGTGCTGTCAACCACGGCAAAGTATTTCTGGTGTTCCCGCATGGAGGTGATCAGCACCTCACGGGGCAGGGCCAGAAAGCGTTCCTCAAAGGTGCCGCAGATGGCAAACGGCTTCTCGACCAGGTTGCAGACCGTGTCCACCAGTTCGTCATCCGGGAGTATCGACCCGCCCACCAGTTGGGCCGCTTTGGTGATCTCGGAAAGAACCGCGTTGCGGCGCTCCGTTGGTTCGACCATGACCTGGGCCGTGCGCAACGTATCGACATAGTCGGCATAACAGGTTGTCGGGCAAGAACCAGTGGCCATGAAGCGGTGGCCGCGGGTGGTGTTGGAGCTGGCGATGGTATCCAGGGTGAAGGAGACTGTCTTGCCGCCATAGACGGCCAGCAGCCACTGGATCGGGCGGGCAAAGTTGATGCGGCCTGAGCCCCAGCGCATGGATTTCGGAAAATTAAGGCTGTTGATGACCTCAGGCAACAATTCGGCAAGAAGGTCGGCGGTTTGGCGGCCTTTCTGCTCGACGCGCACCATGAGGTACTCGCCCTTTGGCGTTGCCATGGTTTGCAGAGCCTCGACAGCGACCCCGTTTTTTTTGGCAAAACCTATGGCTGCCTGGGTGGGCTGGTCATCCTTGTCAAATGCCGCCTTTTTGGGAGGGCCGAGAATTTCCTCTTCCCGGTCCGGCTGGCATTCGGCCAGGCCGCTGACCGAGACGGCAAGTCGCCGGGGAGTAGCTGCTGTGCGGAGGGAGGAGTAAGGCAAAGCCAGATCGCTGAGCCTGTCGCCCATGATTTTTTCCAATTGGGAAAGGGCCGGCATGATATAGCCGGCAGGTATTTCTTCCGTGCCGATTTCAAAGAGGAGTTCGTGTTGCATGGGTTATTTCTCGCAGAAATTGTTTTTTAACAAAAGGCTTTGGTTACGTGTTTAGGCCACGGCCATAATATTGTCATCCGCAATCAATTACTGGAGATACCACCATAATTTCGGTACCCCCGAAGAGTAATCGCTCATGGGTGCCGTAGGTGCGCGAAAGAGGCCTTTCCGCAATACATACGGTATGCGGCAAGGCCGATGACAAAGCAGATACGGTGCTGATGAGTGGTTACTTGCTGTCCTGCCATTCTAAAGAGGCAAAGGTGCTGTAGCCTTGCGAAAGGTTTTCCACCAGAATGGAAAACCAGGCAATGGCCGGATGGTTTTCAAGTTTGCGGCCAAGGGCCGTGGTAATATTTTCCACGGAAAGGGTGTATTCCGTGCAGGTCTCCGCGGTGGGCCAGCAGAGATCGTGGGTAGTCACTTCTTCAACCAGTTGGATGATATCCTCGATCCAGATGAAATTCTTGAATCGTAAGCGGAGAGTGGCCCGGCCCCAATGGCCAAGGGAGCGCGGCAAGCCTTGACCGATCTGGGAAGGAAGCGGCGGAGAAATAGGCACTTGGATTTCCAGGGTGAGGTCGTCGGTTTTGTCCAGTGATCCGTGCATGGTGCAACGGTATTCATTCATGCCCACAGACTGCGTTTGCATGGAGGATTTGTGCAAAAAATAGGGGAAGGTGATTTCCATGTGGGCCGCTTCCGCCTGGAGCTTGATTTTCATCTCCTCAAGAATGCGGTGAAAGCTTTTCAGGTTAATCTCGCCGTGGAACCGGTTGAGGATTTCCACGAAACGGCTCATGTGGGTGCCTTTGAACTGGTGGGGAAGATTGACGTACATATTGACCGTGGCTACGGTTTTTTGTGTTTTTCGGGCCTTGTCCAGAACCGTTACCGGGTAGGAGATATTTTTTACCCCGACCTTTTTGATGTTGATCCGGCGGTAATCACGCTGGCCTTGAATATCTTTCATGTCGCTCATTGGGCAGGGGATCCGGCGAGGTGACGTCACAGTGCTGATTAAGAAAAAAATGAGCCGCCATCGAAAAAGGCGTCAGACGATGGCGGCACAAAACTTGGTTTTTTTGTCTTGGCGCTCAGGCAAGATGTTTTTTCACTGCGGCCTTGAGTTCATCCAGGTTGGATGATTTGACAATGTATTCATCGGAAGCCCAGGTCGCCAGATCCTGCTTGAACTCCTGGTAGGCGGAACTCAGAATCACCGGCAGGGCTGGGTTCATTTCCTTGATCTGGCGCAGAACGTCGATGCCGTTGATGCCGGGCATATTGATGTCGAGGATGACCAGATCCGGTGCGATTATTTTCAACTGGGACAGGGCTTCTTCGCCGGAGAGGGCCGAGTGGACTTCATATCCCTCTTCTTCCAGTTCTTCGCG
>JAHJTI010000047.1 GCA_018829945.1 Pseudomonadota bacterium
CACCTTGGACGAAAAGGCCAGGTCGGTCTCGCTCACCGATGAAGGGGTTTCTCTGGGCGAGAAACTGCTTGAGGTGGAGAATCTCTATGACCCCCGGAACATCGAGTGGCTGCATCACCTGAATCAGGCGCTCAAGGCCAATGTCCTTTTCAAGCGGGATGTGGATTATCTGGTGCGGGACGGCCAGGTGGTTATTGTGGATGAGTTCACGGGCCGGGCCATGCAGGGCCGCCGTTTCAGCGATGGCTTGCATCAGGCGCTGGAGGCCAAGGAAGGGGTCAAGGTGGAGAAGGAGAACCAGACCCTTGCCTCCATCACCTTCCAGAATTACTTCCGGATGTATAAAAAGCTCTCCGGCATGACCGGTACCGCTGATACCGAGGCGGCGGAGTTCAAGAAGATCTACAATCTCGACGTGGTGATCATGCCCACCCACAACACCATGATCCGTCAGGATTATGCCGATGTTATCTACAAAAACGCCAAGGCCAAGGATCGCGCCATTATCCGGGAGATCCAGGAGTTGCACAAGAAGGGCCAGCCCGTGCTGGTCGGCACCATCAGTATCGATGTTTCCGAGAAGATCTCGGCCATGCTCAAGAAAGTGGGCGTGCCCCACGAGGTGCTCAACGCCAAGCAGCATGAGCGGGAGGCTGAAATTGTTGCCGATGCCGGTCAGAAGGGCAAGGTAACCATCGCCACCAACATGGCGGGCCGGGGCACCGATATCAAGCTGGGCGAGGGTGTAATCGAGCTGGGTGGCCTGCATATTTTGGGCACCAGCCGCCATGAGAGCCGACGGATCGACAATCAGCTGCGCGGTCGTTCCGGTCGTCAGGGCGATCCTGGCTCTTCCCGTTTCTATCTGTCGCTTGAGGACGATCTGCTGCGGATCTTCGGCTCCGACCGGATCTCCGGGATCATGGATAAATTGGGTATGGAAGAGGACGAACCCATCGAGCATACCATGATCAGCCGGGCCATTGAAAACGCCCAGCGCAAGGTGGAGGGGCATAACTTCGATATCCGCAAGCATTTGCTTGAGTATGATGACGTGATGAACAAGCAGCGTGAGGTCATCTACCGTCAACGTCGCGAGGTGCTGGGTTCGGACGATGTTCATGAGGTTGTCACCGATATGTTCCCTGAGATGGCCGGCATGGTGGCTGGGGAATTTGCCGAGCCGAGGATCTCTTCCGAAGAGTGGGATTGGGCAGGAGTCTCGGAAAGAATGTCCGCGCTGTTCGGCTTTTCCGCTGAGTGGAGTGAGGAGGAGAAAAAGGATCTCGATCTTTCCACTTTTGCCGATCTGATCCTTGGTGCGCTGGAAGATCGTTATGCCAAGCGCGAACAGGAAATCGGCGATGTGAACATGCGCCATCTGGAGCGGGTTGTTCTGCTGCAGATCGTGGATCACCACTGGAAAGAACACCTGCTCAACATGGATCACCTCAAGGAAGGCATCGGTCTGCGCGGTTATGGTCAGAAGAATCCTCTGGATGAGTACAAGAAGGAAGGGTTCAACATGTTCGGCGAGATGATCTCCACCGTGAAAACGCAGACCGTCAGCACCCTGTTTCGTCTCCAGCTTGTTCGGGATGACGAGGTGGCTGAAATGGAGCGTGAACGACGGGAGCAGCGCCAGCCCATGCAGTTGAGCCGCGGCGAGGTCGATGATGAACACAAACCGTTTTCCCGCGAGGGAGACAAGGTCGGACGCAACGCCGACTGCCCCTGCGGCAGCGGGCAGAAATATAAACGGTGCTGCGGCAAGAGCGGCGGGAAGAAGTGATATGTCGGCAGAAAATTTTTCAGTACAGGGTTTTAAGGCAGCGGCGGTAAACTCCGGAATTCGCGGCAAGGACCGGCTCGATCTTGCCCTGATCGTCAGCGACAAGCCTGCTGTTGTGGCCGGGGTGTTCACCACCAGTCTGGTCAAGGCGGCGCCTGTGCTTCTTGACATGGAACGGTGCAAAACCGGCAAGGCCCAGGCCATTTTGGTCAATTCCGGCATTGCCAACGCCTGTACCGGCGAGGAAGGCATGCGTCTGGCCAGGTTGACTACGGCCATGGCGGCGGATGCCCTCAATATTGACCAGGAACTGGTGCAGGTGTGCTCCACCGGCATCATCGGCCAACAACTGGAACTGGCCTGCTTTCAGCGGGGGATCCCCAAGGCGGCCCGGAACCTTTCTGATGACGGTCTCGGTGATGTGGCCCAGGCCATTATGACCACCGATACCTTCCGCAAGGTTGCGACGCGCACCGCTCTTATCGACGGCAAGCCCGTCACGCTTATGGGCATGGCCAAGGGCGCGGGCATGATCATGCCCAACATGGCGACCATGCTTTCCTTTATTCTCACCGATGCAAAAATTGATCACGATCTGCTGCAGAGCATCCTGAAAAAGGCTGTGGGGAAAACCTTCAACGCCATAACCGTTGATGGCGACACCAGCACCAACGACACGGTGCTGCTCATGGCCAACGGTATGGCGGACCATCCACCCATTGCCGAGGACCGGCCCGAGGCGCTTGCCGCTTTTGCCGCGGCCCTGGAAGATCTGTGCAAAGAACTGGCCTTGCTGATTGTCCGGGACGGGGAGGGCGCTACCAAGCTGGTGACGATACGGGTTCAGGGCGCGGCCACTGAGGCTCAGGCGGACCAGGCGGCTCGAACCGTGGCCAATTCCAATCTGGTCAAGACCGCCTTTTTCGGTGAGGATGCCAACTGGGGCAGGATTATCGCCGCTCTGGGCCGTTCAGGCGCGGAGTTTGATCAGCAGAAGGTGGATATCGCCTTTGATGATGTATTCATGGTGAAGCATGGCCTCGGCCAGGGCGCAAAGGTGGAGGCCTTCGCCACTGCAGTGCTGAAGAAGCCGGAGTTCGTAGTGACCATTGATCTCCATGTCGGCAAGGGGAGCAAGGATATCTACACCTGCGATTTTTCTCTGGATTACGTCAAGATCAACGCGGATTATCGATCTTAGGGTGACGGCTTTTTTTCTTTGTTGCCGTGTCCCCAGCACACTCCGACCAGGTCGTTGCAATCAACGGTTGAGTGGAGCCGTGCGATTCGGCTCTGTCGAAGAATACTGCCGGTCGACCGGTCCACCGCGAATGGAACGGTTGTGACGGAAAGATTTACTCGTCAATCACGATTTACCCGGGGGAGGCGGCATGCGTAAATTTCTTTTTCCGGCCCTGCTCCTCTCTGTTGTGGCCATAGGTTTGCTCCATTTTTTCACCCCGGGCGATTTTGTTTTTTATCACAACACCTACCGGCGGCTCAGTTATTTTCCCATCGTCCTTGGCGGTCTCTGGTTCGGCGTGCGTGGCGGTCTGGGTTTGGCCGTGCTCTCCTCCATCGCCTTTATCCCCCATGTTCTCCTCTATGTCGGCCACGGTACGCAGGCTGCAAGCGAACTGACCGAGATTGTCCTGTACCTTGCCGCCGGTCTGCTGGTCGGGGTTATTTCCGGGCGGCAGAACCGGTTGCGGGAACAGTACCGGCAGTTGTCCGAGAAATTGCAGTCCTCCTATGCCCGGCTCCACGAAGAAACCGTCCAACTCATCGAGGCGGAGACCCGGCTGGCCGCGGCGCAGAAATTTTCCGCGCTTGGCAGATTGTCTGCTTCCCTTGCCCATGAAATAAAAAATCCCCTCGCCTCCATCAAGGGTACTGCGGAGATTCTTCGCGATGAATTCCCGGGAGATCACCCCAAAAGGGAGTTCGTGGATATCCTGTTCAAGGAAACGGGCAGACTGCATGATACGGTGGAGGGAATTCTTCGGTATTCCAAAGGGCGCCCCCAGGAAAGGGAAGAGGTTCTCGAGCCGCTGGCCGTGGTTGCCAGGCATGTGGGTGCGTTGCTGGAAAGACAGCTTCAGGAAAAACAGGTACGCTTTATTCTCCCGGAAAATGATGCGGCCCGGGATCTGCTGGTGGAAAGCGCCAAGTTTTCCCAGATTCTCCTGAATCTTGGACTCAATGCTCTGGATGCAGTCCCGGCAGGCGGCCATATCCGGCTCATGGTCGAAGACGCCGCAACCGGGGGCTGGCTGATTTCTCTTTGCGACGATGGCCCGGGCGTGCCGGACACGGAAAAAGAAAAGATTTTTGAGCCGTTTTATTCCGGCAAGAAGGATGGGACCGGTCTGGGACTGCTGATCAGTCGGAAGATCGTGGAAAGCTACGGCGGCAGCCTCCAGGTCACGGACCGTTCTGGAGGAGGAGCCTGCTTCGAGATCCGGCTTCCCGAAAAAAATGGCTCCGATCTTGGGCAGACGCAATGATGGCGGAGGCTGAGGCATGAAACCCCGGATACTTTTGATTGACGATGACGAAAGCCTGCGGCGGGTTACCGAATACAACCTGAGCAGCGCAGGATTCAGCGTGCTCGGTGCGGCATCGGGCCGGGAAGGTCTGGCGCTTTTTCGCAAGCACGACCCGGATGTGGTGATTACCGATGTGCAGCTTGGCGATCTGAACGGCTTGCAGATTCTGGAAGCGGTTAAAAAAGATTCGCCGGTAACCCCGGTGCTGGTGATCACGGCTTTCGGTTCCATCGAACTGGCGGTCCAGGCCATGCAGAAAGGGGCTTTCACCTTTTTAGCCAAACCGTTTGATCGGGAAGCCCTGCGGCTTTCCTGTCGGAAAGCCTTGGAGATGCGGCAACTCCACGAGCAGAAGCAGCAGTTGAGCGGCGAGGTGAACAGGCTCACGGGAACCGAGGGCATGGAAACCGCTAATTCGGCCATGGCTGAACTGCTCGACACGGCCCGGCGCGCGGCCAACAGCGAGGCCACCATCCTGATTGCGGGGGAATCGGGCACCGGCAAGGAAGTGCTGGCCAGGTTGATCCATCAGCACAGCCCCAGAGCACAGGGGTCCATGGTGGCGGTAAACTGTGCCGCAATTCCGGAAAACCTTCTGGAAAGTGAGCTTTTCGGCCATGTCAAAGGGGCTTTCACCGGGGCGGTGAGCAACCGCAAGGGGCGTTTTCAGACTGCAGCCGGCGGCACCCTGTTCCTCGATGAGATCGGCGAACTTCGCCTGGACCTGCAGGCCAAGCTGTTGCGCGCCATTCAGGAGAGGGTGGTGACGCCGGTTGGCGCGGACCAGCCGGAACCGGTTGATGTGCGTTTGATTGCCGCTTCCAACCGGGATCTCTATGCGGCTATAAGTCAGGGAACCTTCCGGGAGGATCTTTATTATCGTCTGGGGGTTATTCTTTTGACCCTCCCTCCTTTGCGGGAACGACGTGAGGATATTCCGGGGCTGGTTGCACATTTTCTCTTGAAACTAAACGCTCCTGCCGGGGTGAAATTTTCCGTCGAGGCTTTGACCCGACTTAAGGGACATCCCTGGCCCGGTAATATCCGCGAGCTGCAAAACATTGTCGAGCGTGCGCTTATCTTACGCAAAGGGTTGCTCATCGAAGCGGACGACCTCCAGCTTGATCCGGCAGTCCATTCTGCAACCGCAAACGGAATACCGGAAATTCCGGATGAGGGATTGTCTCTTGAGGCGGTCGAGCAGGAGTTGATTAAAAAGGCCCTGGCCAAGGCCAAGGGCAATCGCTCCGAGGCGGCCCGCCTGCTCAAAATTCCGCGTCATGTCCTGATTTATCGTCTGGAAAAATTCAAGATCTGAGTAAATCCCTCCTCCTGGTAGAGAATATTCTTCAAACACAGTAGCGAATATTCTCTACAATCGTGTTGTTTTTATTGCTTTCCACTGTGTTCTTATCCCTGAAATACCTGTCATGCAAGGATTTCCCCCTTTCTTTTTTTCTATGGCATAACGCTTGCTTAAGTATGCATAGAAGGCGGGAGGTGCGCAAGAATGAGCGTCAGAAAGGGAAGCATGATGCGATGTTTTTTCAAGGTGTTGGCGGTAAGCGGGATTTTGGCCTGCGTCTTGTGGGGTTCAGGCAATACTCCATCTTTTGCCGACACCCTGAAAAGCACAACATTTCAGGTGCAGGGGATGTCCTGCGGTTCCTGCCTCTCCACCATTCGCAGTGAACTTTTTAAGAAGCAAGGCATGGTCGATTTGTCGGTAAATCTGGAACAAGGATTGTTGCGTGTAGACCATCGTCCTCCCTTGAATGAGGAATCCATTGTCCGAGTATTAGGGGAGATAGGGTATCCGGCGAAATCCGTGAAGGAATCGGTGAATGTAAAAGGTGGGAATACGACAACCAGACCCTGTTCCGGTTGCGACTCAAATGGGTGCTCGGCAACGGCCGCATCCTGGCGGGAGCTTTTCAGGAAGCTGTTCGGCAGCGGTGCGCCCTGAAAAAAAATGAGGAGCGGTTCGATGAAGAAAATATGTGGAGTGGCTGTAGCGGTGTTTTTGTGCGTGATGCTGGTCGGTACGGCTATGGCAAGTTTTTGGGGGGAAAAGCTGCAAACTCTTGTCCCGACAAAGAACCGTCTGGAAATTCCTTTGGCCTCCATCAATGACGGCAAGGCCCACCATTTCAAGGTACAGTCCACTGATGGCGTCATGGTGACTTTTTTTGTTTTGAAAAGCAAAGATGGCGTCATCCGTGCGGCCATTGATGCCTGCGATGTTTGTTACCGTGCGGGAAAGGGGTATGAGCAGGATGGTGACTTCATGGTCTGCCTCAACTGCCGCATGCGTTTTGCTTCGGACAGGATCAACGAGGTGAAAGGCGGTTGCAACCCGGCTCCTTTGAACAGAACGATTGAAGGGAGCACGCTGGTGATCGCCATGGCCGATATCGATCAGAACAGTTGGTATTGCAAATACAAAAAATAAGGGGCAGTGGTGCGGATGGCGTACGATTTTGAAAAATATCGGGAAAAGCGGGAACGGGTTTTGGGGGTGAAGAAACGGGGGGTGGGATTCGGTCTTGTTGCGACCGTTGTCTCCCTTGTCATCCTCCTTGGGCTGGGCATGGTCGTCATTCCAAAGTCCATCGCCTTTCTGCAAAACCGTCAGCTTGAAGATGCCATTTACAAGGTGTCAGGCAATCATGATGACGCTCAGCAGGTCCTGGCTGAACTCAAAAAACAGGACGGGGTGCGCGAGGTGGTGGTGGACGGCCATGGTTCGCGGGTTGTCGTCACCTTCAATAAGGAGGTGCTTGATACGGCAAGAATTTCAGCTTTTTTCCTGAAACAGGGCGCCCAGGCCGTGCTTCTCAATGAAGTGGGCCACAGCCAGCGGATGCACACCATGAAAAAGGAGGCCGCAGCGACCGGAGGTCAATAGTCCGACCGAACTGCGCGGGAAAAAAAGATGAAACTCTATCATATCTCCTGTAACAACCTCAAGCGCCGCAAGGGAAAGGTGATCTTCCTCGTTCTCGGGCTGGTGCTCGGGATCGCCACCATTGTTACCCTGTTGTCCATCACGGAAAGCATGACCCGCGATATCGAGGACAGGCTGGACCAATTCGGCGCAAATATCGTTATGGTTCCCAGAAGCGAGAATCTGGCCTTGAGCTATGGCGGCATTTCTGTGGGCGGCGTTAATTATGCGGTTCAGGAATTCGCCGAAAAAGATCTGTCCGCGATCCGAGAGATTGAAAACCGCGAGAATCTCGGAGCGGTGGCTCCCAAGGTTCTTGGTCCGGTCCGGATTATGGGGCGGCAGGTACTTTTGATGGGGGTTGATTTTGCAGTGGAACTTCCGCTTAAAACCTGGTGGCATCTGGGTGGCGTCGCTCCGGCGGATTCAGGAGATCTGATCATCGGTTCCGAAGCGGCGGAAGCCTTGCACCTGGCCATTGGCGATACATTGGAGCTCGGCAGCCGGACTTTTACGGTGACCGCGATTCTCCAGGCCACCGGGGCGGCGGAAGACGGTATGATTATCGGCGATCTCCATGCTGTTCAGGAGGTGCTGGGCAAAAAGGGTGTTGTTTCCCTGGTGGAGATCGCTGCCTTTTGCCGGGATTGCCCGATCTCCGAACTTGTTTTGCAGATTGCGGAAAAATTTCCTGAAGCCAGGGTCACTGCGCTGAGGCAGGCGGTGATGTCGAAAATGCAGTCCATTGAGTTGTTCAAGGCCTTCAGCTATGGTGTTGCCGGGCTGGTGATTTTCATCGGCTCGCTGCTGGTGTTTGTGACCATGATGGGGGCGGTGAACGAGCGCACCCGGGAAATCGGCATTTTCCGGGCCATCGGCTTCAGGCGGGGCCATGTCATGCAGATCATCTTGCTGGAGGCGATCGTTGTCGGTTTTCTGGGCGGGTTCCTTGGGTTTGTCGGCGGCAACCTCATCGCCTGGGCGGTGCTGCCCTTTGTGATTTCCAACGGAACTTTTGCCGGAGTGAATATTGCCCTCGGCGGGTTGGCCATTCTGCTTTCCATTTCGCTCAGTCTGCTGGCCAGTTTTTATCCGGCCAAGAAGGGCAGCGGTCTTGACCCCAGTGTCGCCTTGCGGGCTCTGTAAGGAGACAAGCGAGCACAGGGCACCGCATCTGCATTGTCCGACCTGTCCGCATACCTGATGTATGGCGGACAGGCCTCTTTCGCGCATCTGTGCCACTCTGCGATCGCTTTTTTTTGGTGACACCCTTCTGGGGCTTAACCCGTGATCAGTTACGTAAGGAGAAGTTATGCAAACAAGAGAATGCGAGGTGCGTCACCTCATCGAAATCCGGGATGTCGGCAAGGATTATCAGGCCGGCGCAAGCACGGTGAGCGCCATCAGGCATATGAATTTTCACGTTGATGACGGGGAGTTCATCAGCATCATGGGGCAGTCCGGCTCCGGGAAAAGCACCCTGCTGGCAGTGCTCGGCGGGCTCAATCATCCGAGCCGGGGGCAGGTTCTGGTGGATTCCCTGGATATCTATGGCCTGAGCAGCGAACAGCGGGCTGACTTTCGCAGCGAATATATCGGTATTATTTTTCAGTCGTTTCAGCTCATTCCCTATTTGACGATGCTGGAAAACATCAAGCTCCCCATGGCCATCACCGGCATATCCGGCAAAGAGCAGGACTCCATGGCCCGGGCGGTTCTGGAAAAAGTGGGGCTTGGTTCCAAGGCGGAACGTTTGCCCGATCAGCTTTCCGGCGG
>JAHJTI010000048.1 GCA_018829945.1 Pseudomonadota bacterium
CCATCACCATCCGTTTTCTTATTTATTTCACGCACTGGCTGGTGCTGGCCTATCTGCCCCTGCTCCTCAAGGGATATGGCTTGAGCGACGTGCAGATAGGCATGGCTATCGGCCTTTTTTCCTTATCCTCCATGGCCCTGATGCTGCCGCTGGGGATGTTTTCCGATATCTTTTCGCCCAAGCGGACTATGCTCTGCGGCGCGCTTCTTTACGCAGGCTATTTTGCCGCCCTCATCACCGCCCGTTCCTTTGGCTGGATTATGGCTGCGGTGTGTGTCGGTGGTTTGGGGAGCGCCGCCCTGGTGGTGGTGAGCGAATCCCTCTACCTCAAGCATTTCGGGCAGATCCAGCGGAGCCGCAGGGTGGCGACCTACCAGCTGAGCACCTATCTGGGCTTCGGCCTCGGTCCTCTGGTCGGTGGCATGGTGGTCCTGGCCTCGCCGGGCTTGTTGTTTGTCCTGGCCATGACCGGGGCCGGCGGTATCTTTCTCTGCTCGCTGTTTCTTGTGGATTTTGAGCCCATCGTCTTTTCATTCAAGGAATACAGCACCGATGTTCTCCAGTTCAAGCCCCTGCTTTTGATCGCCTGTTTGTTTGTGCTGGGAACCCATTTCGGGGTGGAGCAGACCTCTTTTTCCCTTTTGCTCAGGGAAAAATTCAATCTGCTCCCCAGGCAGATCGGCATGGTCTTTGCCTGCATGGGGCTGTGGATGGCGCTGATGGTCCCGCTGGTCGGCCGGTATCACGACAAACGCAAGTCGGTGTTTCTCTTCTTTTTAGGGGGGATGGCATTTTCCGCGCTGTTTCAGGTGTTGACCCCGCTGGCTGGCGGCATCTGGAGCCTGGTGATCATCCGTTTGCTCCATAATCTGGGCGACACCGTGGCCCTGCTGGAACTCGGAGTTCTGGTGGCCCTGCTGTTTCCCTCGGGACGGCTGGGCGGCAACTCCGGATTGCTGTATGGGGTCCGCACCCTGGCCACCTTTCTTGCCGCGGTGGTCTCCGGGAGTCTGAACCGGGAGTGGGGATATGGCGCCTCCTTTATGGGCAGCGGCCTTTTTGTCCTCTGTTTTGTCGCCTTAAGTTTCGCCTTTATCGGCTTCAGCGCAACCCGGCGGCGGGTGGTGGGGTGGCAGGGGAGTGAATAATTCTGTGAGGTAAACCTGCGGTTTTGCGGGAGGCTCATACAGTTTGACAGTCCCGGAAATGGTTTTCGGAACACATGTCATCCCGGCGCAAGCCGGGATCCAGAAAAAAGCACTGGTTTCCGGCTTTCGCCGGAATGACGGCAAAAAGCACAAGGCAGTGTCTGTAAACAGGTGCTGCCTTTTTAAAATGATTTCCCAAAGGAACCACTCTCATGCAAACACATCCAAAACGATTCAAACTGACCCTGGAATTTGACGGTGGCCGATACAGCGGCTGGCAGAAGCAGGACGATGCCAAAAGCATCCAGGGCAGTATGCTTAAGGCCGCCGCCGCGCTGTTCGGCCCGGAGGTGGATGTGCAGGGCAGCGGCCGCACCGACACCGGGGTGCATGGCTTGCGGTTTACCGCCCATCTGGAGGCGCAGACCGAACTAAGCCCTGCGGAGATTGGGACGCGATTGAATGAAATCCTGCCCAAGGATATCGCCATATTAGAGTGCAAAAGAGCCGGGGCACGTTTTCACGCCCGGCATAACTGCATCGGCCGCAGCTATCTGTACCAGATCGCCAAGCGCAAGAGCGCTCTGGGCCGTAATTTTGTCTGGCAGGTGGAGGATGGGCTGCACACGGGATTCATGCAGGAGGCAGCGACAACCCTGGTGGGGATGCACGATTTCACCTCCTTCACCGACCGTCAGGCAATCAAGAAGAAGTCGCCGCTGGTCATGGTCAACAAGGCCCAGATCGCGGAAACCGAGGATCTCGTCCTTTTTCGCATCGTGGGCTCGCATTTTCTCTGGAAGATGGTGCGCCGCATTGTCGGGGTGCTGGTCGAGGTCGGCAAAGGGGAGCTGACAGTGGGCGAGGTTTCCCGTTTTTTGGAGGAGCCGGTGGTCCTTAAAGAATATACCGCGCCGAGCCAGGGGCTTTTTTTTGAACGGGCCTTCTACGATCAGGAGGAATTGGACGGGTTCCTGGCCGAGGAAACTCTGCGCTCAGCCTTTTTATGATAGTTTTTTTCCGGTGCGTGCTTATTGTCTGAATAAAGAGCAACGATGCCCCTTCGACAGGCTCAGGGCGAACGGAAGGTGTCTTAATGTATTGATCCGTTCATGTTGAGTCCTTCTGTAAGTTCAGGAGAGCCCTGTCGAAGCACTTGGGTGACGCATGTTTTTCTTTGTGGCAAGCTCATCATTGTCAGGTAAATCGGGAAAATAACCGGAGAGGTGATTGCATGAAGATAATCGGACAGATAGTGGAGAACGCGTCTCTTCTTTTGCTGGGCATTGCCCTGGTAAGCATGTTCAGCGCACCGGAGGCCGGAGCCGCGGAAAAAACGAAAAAAGCGATCTTTGCCGGGGGGTGTTTCTGGTGCATGGAAAAACCCTTTGAGAAGCTTGACGGCGTATTTTCGGTGACCTCTGGCTATATCGGCGGGAAAACCGAAAACCCCACCTATCAGAACTATGGCGATGGCGGGCATATTGAAGCGATTGAGATCGTGTATGACCCCGCCA
>JAHJTI010000049.1 GCA_018829945.1 Pseudomonadota bacterium
CTGAATCAACCACAAAGCTGCCCAGGGATGAAAATCATCTGAAATTTTACTCAATGGACAAAAAAGAAGCGGAAAAGCATTGTGGCGCATGCCATAACCCCGAAGGACAAGTTCCTCTTCCGGAAGGACATCCTCCGAAATACCGTTGTCTCTTCTGCCACAAAAAATACAAATAAGATGAAAACAACCATTTCTCTGCCGGATTTACGCACCACCCTTGTTCTGGGCCGCTCTCTTGGAGAGATCGCCCAAGCCGGCGAAGTGATCACCCTGTCCGGCTCTTTGGGTGCAGGGAAAACGACCCTCACCCAAGCCATCGGCGAGGGATTGCAGGTGCCGGAATCGTGTTATATTACCAGCCCCACCTTCAGCCTCCTGCACGAATATCCGGGGCGCCTGCCCCTCTATCATCTGGATCTTTATAGATTGAGCGATGAAACGGAAATCGAAGATCTCGGCCTGCTGGAGTATATTTATGGAACAGGACTTACCGTGATCGAATGGCCGGACAGACTGGGCAGTCTTATGCCCACAGACCGGCTCCACATCCAGCTCATCATGTTAAGCGAAACAGCACGGCGAGCGGAAATAACCGGATATGGCGGGAAATGGGATGAGAAGATCACCGCACTGCGGGACAATCAGGAATGGCAGTCAACAAGTGGTAACGACTGAAAAGCGGGAAACGGAACAACTCAGGAGGGATCTGTATTTTTCTCACAGGAAGCTTGCGGCATCATCTCGTTTAAAATCATGGCCAGTTTCGCCTTAACGATGGGCTTGGTGAGAAAACCGTTCATCCCTGCCGCGTAACAGGCTGCTTCATCCTCTTTTCTGGCGTGGGCCGTGAGCCCGACAATGCCCAGCGGCTGCGTTAATGCACGCAGGCCGACATAGCTTTGCTTCTGGTCCGGATCAGCTTCAATTTTTCTGATTCTTCTGGTGGCCTCCATGCCGTCCATGTTGGGCATCTGGACATCCATCAGCACAAGGTCAAAGGGTTGATGCCGAAGATGCTCCAAGGCCTCAGCCCCATCGGAGGCAACCTCAACCTTATACCCTTCCCGGGTAATCAGAATACTGGCCAGACGCTGGTTGACCGCATTATCCTCCACCAAAAGAATCCTGCCCCCCCTGGCTGTTTTTTCCAGACCTGCGATCTTATGCTCATCCAACGAGATGATTTCTGCAGGAGCCTCTTCCAGAGGAATCACAAAATAAAAGGTGCTGCCCTTGCCCACCTCGCTTTCCACCGCGAGCCGGCCACCCATGAGTTCCACGAGCTGCAGACAGATGGCCAGGCCCAACCCCGTGCCCCCGTACTTTCTGGTGGTCGAACCATCGGCCTGGGTAAATTTCTCGAAAATCGCCCCGACTCTGTCGGCGGGAATACCTATACCGCTGTCTCGCACCGAAAACCGGCTGAAAATACGACTGGCAGCTTCGCGCTCATAGGCAACCTCAATATCAATCCCGCCCTGCTCGGTAAACTTCATGGCGTTTCCGGCAAGATTTATCAGGACCTGACGCAGCCGGTTGCTGTCTCCCATAATCCTTTTTGGAACATTGCCGTCAATCTTACAGGTGAAAACAACCCCCTTTTCCCGGGCAGGGATCTTGAACATGGCGGCCACGTTGCCGATCACCTCGGCAAGATCAAAAGGCAGATGTTCCAGCTCGAGTTTTCCCGCCTCAATTTTTGCCAGATCAAGGATGTCGTTGATAAGAGACAGCAGGCTTGCCGCGGACTGAGCGATGGTCCGGGTATAATCAAGCTGCTCTTCTCCAAGAGGAGTTTCGGACAGGAGTTCACTGAAGCCGATAATGGCATTCATGGGCGTCCGCAATTCATGACTCATATTGGCCAGAAAATCGCTCTTCAACCGGCTGATCTCTTCAAGACGCACATTGGCTTCCCGCAACTCGGCAGTTTGCTTGGCTATTTCACTTTCGAGCTTGCGGGCATACTCTTTTTCCCGATCCTGATTGAGCCGATACTGGCGATAGTTGTCCTCAATAAGCTTGCCGTGCTGCTGCTGGAGTATGTTGATCTGACGAACCGACTGTTCATGGTCAGCGACAAGCATCTCGCGCTCCTGCCTGTGCATGGCAAGATCAATGGTGTTCTGCAACAGGGTTGCAAGCGCAGAACCTGGTCCCCACGCGTCATCCGGTGCCGCAGCGCAAGAAATAATCAGCACCGCAGACAGCTTTTCCAGATATACCGCGTGGCAGCGGACGTCGTTCTCCGTTTTTCCTACGACAAAGCCATCGGTCGATTTGGCTTCATTAACCAGTTTTTCCCGCAAGGGCTGGGCAAACGCCAGAGGCCTCGTGCCATCAAGCAGGACGCCAGCCTCGTTCACCAAAAGCAGCGAGGCTTGCGGCAGCAGGCCATCGAGAATCCGCAAAAAGCTTTGCAGTTCCTCGTTTACGTCGATCAGATCATCGAATATGGCGTCAAAAGTAGCTTCGGTCATCAGTGTTTCACTCGTCCGACTCGTACAATTCTTTAGCCTTGGCCATTTCATCAGGCAGATCCCTGATGATAATCTTGTAATCCGCCACCCTCTCCTTCACATGCGCCGTCAGTTCAGGAGGGAGTCCCTCGATAGGGCCGAGAATCGGCCAGTACTGCATCTTGCCTGCCATGAATTCGGCCAGCAGCAGAATACTGCTGGCACTGGAAACGGATTTCACCTGCTTGCCCTGGTGGTGCGACTTGATGGCGCTGAGCACTTCCTGAGGCATACCCCATTCTTTGGTAAGAAGATAACCCACCTCTGCATGATCGGCGCCGATGACATTGCGTTCACACTCAACCAGAGTCCCTTTTCCCTCACGGAAGGCCTTGCAGGCTTCACGCAGTTTCTCCGGGACAAGCTGATTTTCAACGATGAGTCCGATGTCATGGATGATACCGGCAAGAAAAACATCCTCGCCATCCTTGCCGAAAATACGCTTGGCGATCATCCCGGCTAAAATGGCGACAGTGGCGGAGTGCAGCCAGAGTTTCTGCGCTGAGAAATCGACGTCATCGCCCTTAAACATGCCGCGCAGGGCTTCGACCGCGACCAGATTGCGGAGCTGCTTCATGCCGGCAAATACAACTGCTTTGGAAATGGATTCAACTTTTTGGGACAGGCCGAAATAGGGACTGTTGACAAGACGCAGCAGTCGGGTGACCAGAACGGGATCGAGCTTGATGATCTCCTCGAAATCCTGCATGGTGCTCCGATCATCATTGACCATTTGGGTCACTTTGATCGCCACATGCGGGAGGGTTTTAAGCTCGGTGAACTTTCTCAGTAAATCTTTGGCGCTGGGCATGGCTCAACCACGCAAACTCAGGGAAAAAATTCCCCGCACGGAATATTGCGGGCGTTCCGCCCCGGGCGCTTTCATCATTTTTGGCCGTCAAAGGCCTTGAGGAGTGCGGCAAGCTGGGCAGCGAGTTCCCTGCCTTTCGAAAGGTCGTTGTCCCGGCCATTCTTTTCCAGCTCCGCCGCAATCTTCCGCACACCTTCCACTCCGAGGCTGGCTGAAGCCCCCTTGATACTGTGCGCGGCGTCAGCCACTGCCACTGGGTCTTCCGCGGCAAGACCGTCGTTGATTCTCGCCAGATCCGAAGCGGACGACTCACTGAACAGCACCAAAAGCTCCGCCAGCATCTCTTCGTCGTCTCCGGACTGCTCCAGGGCAAAATTTCTATCCCACTCAATATCTGCCATTGCGATTTCCTATCTATGAAGTTGGCTGTCGCCACTGCCAAAATACACACTGCGACGACAACGGCAATCAAACCAATTTTTCCGTCAGTATTTTATCATACCGAAAGCGTTGCGGATCGGCAAATGTATAAATAGAAAAATTAAGCGCCGGACAGGGCGGCCTCTATCCGGAAAAAAGGAATAACTCCATCCCTGAGCAGACGGATTTTCCCCTCGCAACAGTCCAGAATGGTAGAACCAAGGCCGCCCGGAGTTTCACCGCCATCGATAACGGCGTCCACCGCCGTCCCTAACTGCTCTCGTACACCGATGGCCGTCACTGCCGGAGGATATCCGGAAATATTGGCGCTGGTCGCCGTAACCGGCAAACCGAACGCCCTGACAAGTTTCCTGGCTACGGGATGGGAGGAAACGCGCACCCCGATGGTACCCGTATACCCGGTAAGTATCTCAGGCAATGACGCAGCGGCAGGAAAAACAAGGGTCAATGGCCCGGGCCAGAATTGCTGCATGGGAATGGTGAAAACGGGAGGGATCTCCGAAACAAGACCGGAAAGCTGGGCCGGATTGTCAATAATCAGCAAAACCGGCTTGTCCGGAGAACGGCCTTTTAAGGCGAAAAGATGCGCGAGAGCCGCGGAGTTAAAAGGATCTGACGCCAGGCCGTAGTATGTTTCCGTGGGATACGCAACAACGCCGCCAGCCCGGAGAATCTCGCAGGCACGGGTAAGCCCCTCATCTGTCACCTGGAGTTCGAGCACGGAATCGCTTTACAGGCTGCCGGCAAGCCGCTGCGCCTTTTCTTCCACCTCGCGCGCCATCTCTTCCTTGAAGTTGGCAAGCTTTGCAGCCAACCCTTCATCACTAAGCGCCAGTATCTGCGCCGCGAGGATAGCGCCGTTTTTCGCCCCGGCCTTGCCGATGCCCATGGTGGCCACAGGCACCCCAGGCGGCATCTGCACCGTGGAGAGCAGGGCATCAAGGCCGTTTAAGGAGGAAGAATCCACCGGCACCCCGATAACGGGAAGGGTGGTATGAGCAGCAAGAACTCCGCCGAGATGAGCTGCCATTCCGGCTGCGGCAATGATTATTTTCAGGCCGCGGGTTCTGGCGCTGCTTGCATATTCCAAAGCCCGCGCCGGGCTGCGATGGGCCGAAGCCACCGTTATTTCGTATGGAATGCCCATCTTTTTTAAAAAATCCACACACCCCTGCATAACCGGCAGGTCCGAATCACTGCCCATGACAATACCAATCATAGCTCACTCTCCTTTTCTGTCTAAAGCCTTTCGGCCAATATCCTTGCGGTAATAACAACCGTCCCAGCGTATCTCTTCAACGGCACCGTAGGCCTTGTTAATGGCTTCCTGCACCGTATCGCCGATGGCGGTCACTCCCAACACCCGGCCGCCATTGGTGACAATCGTGTCTCCCTTCAATTCGGTGCCGGCGTGAAAAACAACCACATCCTTATGTTCTCCCGCCTTGGCAAGACCTTCGATGACCTTGCCGTTTTCATACTTTCCGGGATACCCCCCCGCCGCCATGACCACACAGACAGTGGGACGGGGATCGATCTCCAGGGAAACATCAGACAGGCGGCCATCGATTACAGCCTCCATGACCTCCACCAGATCGGTCTTAAGCCGCAGGAGCAAGGGCTGGGCCTCGGGATCGCCAAACCGGCAGTTGAACTCAAGCACTTTGGCCACGCCCTTATCAATCATCAGGCCGGCATAAAGCACGCCCTTATAAGGACATCCTTCCGCAGCCAAAGCCTTGACCGTCGGCAGCATCACCGTTTCCATAACCTGACGATGCAGTGCCTCTGTCACAACGGGTGCCGGGGAATACGCGCCCATGCCGCCGGTGTTCGGCCCCTTGTCGCCATCAAAAATCGCCTTGTGGTCCTGGGAGGTCGGTAGGGGAAGCACTGTCTGCCCATCGGTGAAGGCCAGGAAAGAGGCCTCCTCCCCGCGCAGGAATTCCTCAACCACCACTCGGTTGCCTGCCTCGCCAAAAGCCTTTTCCTTCATGAACAGGTCCACCGCCGCCTTGGCCTCGTCGACACTCAATGCAACGACAACGCCCTTACCCGCGGCCAGGCCATCGGTTTTGACAACCATGGGAGCAGCCTGCTTTTCAACATACCGAAGCGCCTCTTCTCTGTCGGTAAAGGTCGCATAAAAAGCAGAGGGGATATGATATTTTTCAAGCAGATCTTTCATAAAGACCTTGCTGCCTTCAAGGGTGGCAGCGTTTCGCCGAGGGCCAAAAACCCGCAACCCCTTTTCTTCAAACAGATCAACGATCCCCAAAGCAAGGGGTACCTCAGGCCCAACCACAGTCAAATCAATTTCTTCCGTCCGGGCAAAATCTGCAAGCGCGTCAATAGCGGTGGCACTGATTGTAACGCAGGTTGCCAGCGCACTGATGCCCGCATTGCCCGGGGCGCAAAAAATCTGTGCCACCCTGGGGCTCTGCCGCAATTTCCAAACCAGGGCATGCTCCCTGCCGCCGGAACCAACAACCAGAATTTTCATCAAAACCTCCTCGGCTTCTTGCTGAAACGATGCATTATCCCCCTGATGTCATTGGGAAATAAACCAGAAATAAAGTAAAGCATTTTACCCCAAAACCGCATGACAAGAAAGAATTAAACCGTTGCAGCCCAATAATGTCACCATCTGTCCGGAAAGACCTTCCCGCGGGGAGATACAACTTTTGCCTTGACACCCGCACTTTCCCCATCTAAGATAGCCCCAAAAATGAATGAATACGCATTCATAAGGCAATCAACTTATCATCTCACCTCTGCTTATCCTGCTGACTTGACTCCATGAGAACATCGGACAAACATTCAAAGATTATCGAAGCGGCCATCACGGTTTTTGCAAGAAAAGGCTTTTTCAGCGCCCGTATCTCCGATATCGCCAAGGAAGCCCAGGTAGCTGATGGAACCATCTATCTGTACTTCAACAACAAGTACGACATCCTCATTTCACTGTTTGAAGAAGAGATAGGCAAGATCATCCTGGATGTCAAACTCCTCATGGAAAAAGAGAGTGACCCGCGGAAAATGCTCCAAATTTTTGCCCTGCACCACATGCAACTCATGGAAGAAAAAAAAGAGCTTGCCGAGGTATTGCAGATGGAGTTGCGTCAGAGCAACAAATTCATGAAAGAGTACAGAAACACCAAGTTTATTGAATATGTGGACGTGATTTCCGCCATTATCCACAAGGGTCAGGAAGCGGGAATCTTCCGCAAAAGCCTTCTGCCGGGCGTGTTTAAACGGGCCTTTTTCGGCGCCCTTGATGAAACATCCAGGCTCTGGGTCCTGTCCCCGAACCACACCTACACCATTGTTGAAGCAGCCCAACAGATCAGCGACATCTTTATTTCCGGGATCATGAGCGACAACCAGGCCTGATCCCGGCCCCTTGCAACAAATCCCTGCAACACACAGCTTCCGAGATGCGACGAGAAAAAGACCGCGCCGAATCAAGCGCGGTCCGGCGGATTAATATCCATAACTTCCAGTTGCCGCACCCCGCCGGGAGTTTTAACGGTTATCTCATCTCCTACGCTTTTGCCGATCATGGCCCGTCCGATCGGAGAAAGCACGGAAATGCTGCCTTTGCTTACGTCCGCTTCTTCCGGCCCCAGAAGTTGATACCGCACCTCGTCTTCCGTATCCAGATCAACAAGAGACACAACCGTGCCGAATACGACCCGGGAACAATCCACGGCTGAACAATCTATAACCTCGGCTCGACCGAGCTTGTCCTTGAGCTCCATGATCCGCCCTTCAATATGCCCCTGACGTTCCTTGGCCGCATGATATTCGGCGTTTTCCTTCAAATCGCCGTGCCCGCGCGCAACCTCAATCGACTCAATGACCGCAGGACGTTCTTTCTTCTGCAACCGGTCAAGTTCCTTACGCAATCTTTCATGTCCCTCCTGGGACATGGGAATACGCTCAACCATAACACCCTCCTTACTGAGACAGAGCTCTATACGCCGTTGTTCAACATATTTATACTATTAGGAAATCGCGATCGGCATAAGAAGCCGTAACGAAATGATCACAGTAGCACGACCGGTTACGCCACTATCAACAGTAGCAACACAGCATCGATGGTTATTCCGTAACGGCTCCTAAAAAAAATGGCCGTTTTCCCGGCAGACAATCACGGCAGTGAGTGCTCCGGCTAAAACGGCTGGGAAACAACAAGTCATTCAATTAGCACAGCAAAAAAAAGATTGCAAGGGAAAGCACAACGGAGAAATCAATGTCTACCAGCGGTAAATGGCCGAGAGAAAAAACTCCTTGGCCCGATAGTCCTGGCCTGAGGTCAACTCTGTCGTTGCGGAAAAAATGATCTGCGGAGCATATTCCACAAAAAACCCTCCCTTCCAGGTTTGCATGGCATACCCCATTTCATCATAGACAACAACATACTCAAGATCATAGTACCGGGGAGCCCCGCGCCGAAACTGATCGTCGGAAAGCTGATGCTTGAAGTACACGCTGAAGCGGTTCTGCCAGTAATTCATCGGAGTCCAGTATGGGTGGTCGAAAGCGGCAAAACCATCCGGCTGCAGCGGTCCGCCGCCTCTTCCCTCGGCGCTGTCCTTGAAATCATAC
>JAHJTI010000050.1 GCA_018829945.1 Pseudomonadota bacterium
GAAGATGGCGTCGGCACCTTCGGCAAATCCACGCAGGACAAAGGCCGGATCGAGACGCCCGGTGCACATCACCCGGATGGTTCTCAAGTTCGGCGGATACTGGTAACGGGAAACCCCGGCACTGTCCGCTGCGGCATAGCAGCACCAGTTGCAGAGAAACCCCAGGATCTTCGGGTTGAAATCTTTCTGACTCATAACCACTACTCCTCTATTTTGCACCAAAGGCGGTGATTTGCGCGTTTATCTGTTCGTCGGTGAAACCGCCCATGGAGATGGCAAATACCGGGCAGCGTGAAGCGCAGATGCCGCAGCCCTTACACGAAGCGGTAATGGTCTCTGCCTTGCGCTTGCCGTTTTCGTCCTTGATGATCTTGATGGACTGATACGGGCACAGCGACTCACAGAGACCGCAGCCGATACAAGCCTCCTTGTCCACGCAGGAAATGGTAGGCTCCACCGAAACAAAGCCCTTGCAGAGCGGGATAGCCGCCTTGGCTGCCGCGGCCTGCGCCTGAACGATGATCTCCTCAACAGGCTTGGGCGAATGGGCCAGACCACAGACATATACCCCGCTCACCGGCAATTCCACCGGCCGCAGCTTGACATGGGCCTCAAGGAAGAACTTGTCTTCGTTCACAGGAACCTTGAGCAGCTTGCTGATATCCCCGGTTCCCTCGGAAACGATACCCACACTCAAGGCCAGAACCTCGGGAGTCATGGTGACCTCATCCTGAAGGATCGGATCATGAAAGGTAACGCTCGTCTTTTTGCCGCTCACTTTGAACTTCGGCTTGTTGTCCAAGGTATAGGGAATAAAAATAACCCCTTGCTCTCTGGCCTGACGATAGGCATCTTCGGCAAAGCCGTAGGTACGCATATCGCGATACAGCACAACCACCTGGGAAGCAGGGTCAAGCGATTTGATCTTGAGGGCGTTTTTGACCGCATGATTACAGCAGACCTTGCTGCAGTAGTTGAGATCATCCCCACGGGACCCGGCACATTGCACCATGACCACGGACTTGGGCGCCAGGTTCTTGCCCTTGCCGGACAGACGCTGCTCAAGTTCACGCTGAGTAAGCACGGTATCGGAATACTTCACCGGGTTGCCGAGAACCACTTCCGGTTTGTGCTCACGACCGCCGGTGGCGATAATGATAACCCCATGGTCGATGGTGGTTTCCGTAGCCTTCTTGCCCTTGGTGGTGGTAAGCACCGAGCTGAAATTGCCTACAAAACCATTGACCTGAGTCAGTTGGGTATTGGTCAGCACCTCGATTTTCTTGTTCTTTTTCACCTTGTCGGCAAGGTCGCTTAAGACGGTGCTCACCGTGTCGCCCTGCAGGGTATAGGACAGATGCAGGAGATGGCCGCCGAGCTTGTCTTCCTTTTCAACCACATAGGTATGGAAGCCCTGGTCAGCGATGGTCAACGCGGCAGTAAGCCCTGCCACCCCGCCGCCCAAAATAAGGGCCTTGTTGGTAACCGGCACGGTCTGCTCGGGCAAAGGCTGAATATGACGGGCCTTGGCAATGCCCATACGCACCAGATCCTTGGATTTGTCCGTGGCGGCTTCAGGCTCGTTGGCATGTACCCAGGAGCAATGATCGCGGATATTGACCATCTCAAAAAGACAACGGTTCAAACCGGCATCCTTGAGGGTTTCCTGGAAAAGCGGCTCATGGGTTCGCGGAGAGCAGGCGGCGATAACCACGCGGTTCAGTTTGTGCTCCTTGATTTTTGCCTTGAGCACTTCCTGGGCATCCTGCGAACAGCTGTACAGGCTCTGGGCATGATAGACCACGCCTTCCATGCCCTCGGTGTACTGTTCAACCGCAGGCACATCGACCACGCTGGAGATGTTAATCCCGCAATGGCAGACAAATACCCCGATCCGAACCTCTTCGTCCTTGCCGATTTCCTGTTCCTTAGGATAGGTCTTGTGCACCAGAGCCTTGCCGCGATCCTTGGCAATAAGGCCGGCGGCGATGCCTGCCGCAGCGCTGGACTGGGTGACACTTTCCGGGATATCCTTGGGACCCTGGAATGCGCCGGCAACAAGAACACCCGGCTTGGTGGTGAGCAAGGGGGCGAATGTTTCGGTTTTGCAGAAATCGTAATCGTTCAAGGCAAAGCCGGCAATCTCGCCAAGGTTCTTGGCATCGGCCGGAGCATCGAGCCCAACGGAAAGCACGACAATATCGAAAGGCTCGAAACTGTGTTTCCCGTCCATCGTGGAGTAGGTAAGCTTCAGGTTTTTGTCCCAGGGCATGACATCCGCAACCTTGGCCCGGACGAACTTAATCCCCATGGACTCGGCCTTTTTCTGGGCGGCGTCAAAGCCCTTGCCCTGGGTCCGCATGTCCATATAATAGATGGTGATATCCACCTCGGGGTCATGCTCTTTGGCAACCATGGCCTCTTTGATGGCATACATGCAGCAGACCGAAGAACAGTAGCCGTTGTTGCAGCCGAGATCCCTGGAACCCACGCACTGGATAAAGGCGATCTTTTTGGGATGCCTGCGGTCGGAAAGGCATTTCACCTCGCCCTCAAAGGGACCCGAGGCGCAGAGAAGTCGCTCGAACTCCAGACTGGTCATGACATCCTGATGTTTGCCGTAGCTGTATTTTGCCAAGGTTGCATCAGGTACACGGCCAAAACCAGGGGCCATGATCACTGCACCGATCTGCAGCTCTTTTTCTTCCGGCTGCTGATTGAAATCAATGGCCTTGCTCTGGCAGGTGCAGACACAGATTTGGCAGACCCCGTGCTTCAAGTACAGGCAGGCCTCAGGATCAATAAAATATGTGGCAGGCACAGCCTGGGCATAATCGATATGAATCGGGCGCGTAATCGCAAGACCTTCATTGTACTGATCCACAAGATGCCGTGGGCAGTACTTGGTGCACAGCCCACAGGCCGTACACTTGTCCGCATCGATATAGCGCGGACGCATCCGCAGTTTGGCGGTAAAATTGCCTGGTTTTCCGTCCAGGGAAAGAAAATCAGCGTTGCTCAGAATTTCGATATTGGGAGACCGACCGGCCTCTACCAGCTTAGGCGCGAGTATTCAAAGCGAACAGTCGTTGGTTGGAAAGGTTTTATCCAACTGTGCCATGGCGCCGCCAATGGCCGCAGACTTTTCCACCAGATAGACATAGTAGCCAAGCTCGGTTAAATCAAGGGCCGCCTGGACCCCGGCGATACCGCCGCCGACGACCATTACCGTCCCTGATTTTTTATCTTTTGCTTGTCCCATCGTGTAACTCCACTAAATTAGAAAATTTAGGAGTCGCATCGAAACAGTCATTGCTTTTGACCACTTCGCCACGGCTCCTTATGCCGGTCATGGCATTACAATATTACAATTACTTTTAATCGAGGACTTAATCACCGAGGCCATCCCACTGGATAATCAACTCGGCTGTTCATCACCCAACACTGCAACCTTGATGGCGCACAACTTGTATTCCGGCGTTCTGGAGAGACGATCCAGAGCATCCAGGGTCAGCATGTTTACCAGCGTCTGCAAATGATTATATGTGCAGAAAATAGTGCCTTCCTGACTACGCTCAGTAATGGTTGCCCGCATTTCCACCGAGCCGCGACGTGAGGTGAGCCGGACCCAGTTTTTCTCCTTGAGGCCAAGGCGCTCGGCATCAAGAGGATTCACCTCGGCAAAGCACTCGGGGCTGATCTCATCGATCTCCGGGGTCTTGCCGGTCATGCTGCTGAAGTTGTACCGGGCCAGATCACGGCCGGTGGTGAACAACAGCGGATATTCCTCATCAGGCAGTTCCACCGGGGGGATGTAATCCTCGGGGATAAACAATCCCCTGCCACGGGTGAATTTTTCCGTATGCAGAACCGGAGTGCCGGGATGATCCTCGGTAGGCACCGGCCACTGCAGCCCTTCTTTTTCCAGTCGTGCGTAGGTTATGCCTGCATATTGCGGCAGCAAATGACGCAACTCGTTGAAAACATCTTCCGGCGAGTCGTAATCCATGTCATAGCCCATCTTCGTGGAAAGCTCACAGAAGATCTTCCAGTCCGGCTTGGCTTCACCCGGCGCATCGACAGCCTTGCGGATCCGCTGAACACGACGCTCGGTACAGGTGAAAGTGCCGTCCTTTTCAGCAAAACAGGCGGCAGGCAAAACCACATCAGCCATCTTGGCGGTTTCAGTGAGGAAGATATCCTGGACCACCAGAAAATCAATCTCTTCCAAGGCAGCCTGTACATGAGATATGTTGGCATCGGCTACAGCCGGGTCCTCGCCAAAAACATAGAGGCCGCGAATATGTCCTTTGAAGATGTTCTCCCAAATCTCGGTGGCCGGCTTGCCGGGCCGCCGAGGCAACTTGGTCTTCCAGACCTTTTCGTACTTGGCAAAAAGCTCGTCGTTATCAAGGCCGCCATAACCGGGCAGGGTATTGAAAAGCGCACCCATGTCACAGGCGCCCTGCACGTTATTCTGTCCGCGCAGCGGATTACAACCGCCGCCTTCAACCCCGACCTTGCCGCAGAGCATGGACAGGTTGGCAATGGACTTTACCCGGTCGGTACCGGTAACGTAATGGGTGATGCCCATGCCGTGGTAAATTGCGTGCCGCCCGTCCGCTGCAAACATGCGAGCAGCCTGACGCATCTGATCTTCTGGGATGCCGGTGATCTGCTCCACCATCTCGGGAGTATATTTGGCAACCAATCGCTGTAATTCGTCAAAATCCTCGGTACGTTCTTCAACAAACTTTTTGTTCCACAATCCCTCATCGAGGATGACCTTCATCATTCCGTTGAGAAGCGCCACATCGGTGCCGGGCAATATCCGCAACCAGAGGTCGGCCCGCTCTGCAAGCCTGGTTCTCCGGGGATCGACAACAATCATTTTTGCTCCAAGGTCCAGGGACTGATGGAGCCGCATGCCGATGGTCGGATGGCTGGTGTCCGGATTCGAACCGATCATCAAAAAGAGATCGGTTTTTTTCATATCTGCGATAGAGTTGGTCATCGCGCCGCTGCCGAAGGTGAGGGCCAAACTGGCCACCGTGGGAGCGTGTCAGAGTCGTGCACAGTGATCGATATTGTTGGTTCCGATCGCTGTCCGCATGAATTTTTGCATCAAATAGTTTTCTTCGTTGCTCGCTCTGGCGCAACTGAAACCGGCAATGGAATCAGGTCCGTACATGGACTTGAGATCAAAAAATTTCTTGGCCACAATGTTTAAGGCATCTTCCCAGCTGGTTTCCACCAACTGCCCTCCCCTGCGAACCAGCGGGGTGGTAAGACGGTCCTTGTGCTGGACAAAATTATGCGCGAAACGGCCCTTGACGCAGAGCGCTCCGTAATTGGGGGCCAAATCCGGCTCCGAGGTCACTTCCATCAAGGTATTGCCTTTTACCTTGAGAAGAACCTGGCAGCCTGCGCCGCAGTATGGGCAGGTCGAGCGGATCTCGCGCACAGGCTCACCGATGATCGGAGGCAGCATATCCTTTTTGTTGAGCGCACCGGTGGAGCAATTGTCCACACAGGTCCCGCAGGAGACACAATTATCCTTGAACTTAAAGTTCAGACCCACCGGCCTGCCTTTATCATCCACACCGTCGGCGCTGATTTCAATGGCATCGTAATCGCAACTGTTTTGGCAACGCTTGCAATAAATGCACTTGTTCAGATCAACCAGGATCACGGGATGGGAAATCTTTTCGGTATAAACCGGCTTGGTTCCCATTCCGGTTCTGCTTGGATCAAGGCCGAAGTCCATGGCCATTTCTTTCAAATCACAACGATCAAAGGCGCGACAGCCGCAGGAGAGACACCGTTTGGCCTCGGTTATCGCCATCTGTTCGGAAAACCCAAGCTTGATTTCGCTGAAATCCTGGGTAGCAATCTGGGGCGGCCGAGTGGGCATCTTTTCCCGAAGCTTGATGTTGATCCCCTCAAAATTCCGCAGATCTACATCATCAAAGCCTTTGCCCCGGGTAAAATTAAACCGGCTCTCAGCCACGGTCTTGGTAATGCCCATAACCTGAGCATGGATATTATCCGCAGCCCTACGGGCCGCAACTACGGCCTGGATAACCGAACGGGGCCCGCTGGTAACATCGCCAGCCGCATAGATTCCGGGATGATTGGTCAGTGAGGTTCTTGGGTTGGCCTTGATGTTAAATTTCGGAGTCAGTTCAAGGGTAGCCTCGAGTTGGCCGCCATCGAATTTGTCACGACAAGCGCTCAATCCCTGGGCAACAATAACTGTATCAGCCTTGATATTCACCGTGGAGCCGGGAATAGCCTCAGGATACCGGATACCCTTCTCGTCCGGTTCACCAAGCTTGGTCCGGATCAATTGCACGGTAATACCGCTATCGGTGTCGATAAAGTTCACCGGCGAGGCCATGAGCAAAAACTGGACGCCCTCTTTTTCAGCCACCCGGATATTGCGCTGGTTGGCCGGCATTTCGGTTTGGGCACGGGGATAAATAATGGTGACCTGGTTAACCTCTTTACGCAGCAGGGACCGGGCAACCTCCATGGCGACGTTGTTCCCGCCGAAGACCACGGCGGATCTGCCGTAATTACCACCCTTGCCTTCGCTCATGTTCCTGAGGAATTTCGTGGCCGGAATAACCTTGGGCAGCGCACAGCCGGGTATATCCAGGCTTTCGTCAACCGGGGTGCCGGTGGCGATAAGGATGGCTTCATACCCCTGGTCCTTGAGAGATTGCAGGGTGAAATCCACACCCCATTTCTGACTCATGCGGACATTGATACCCATGCGCAGGATGGTGGTGATTTCGTAATCAAGCACATCCTGGGGAATCTTGTAATCCGGAATACCGTAGCGCAACATTCCGCCGAGTTTGGCCGCGGATTCAAAAACCGTGACATCATGGCCTTTGCGGGCAAGATAGTACGCGCCTGTCAACCCGGAGGGGCCGCCGCCGATAACCGCTATTTTTTTGCCGGTGGATGCTTCGCGCGGAATACGCAAATCAACCTTGTGGGCCATGCACCAATCAGCGACAAACCGCTTCAAATGGTTGATGGACACTGGTTCATCAACCAAAATCCGGCGGCAACGGGTTTCGCAAAAACGAGGGCAAACCCGGCCAACGGAAAATGGAAAAGGGTTGCGCTCCATGACCAGGCGCAATGCCTCTTCATACTGGCCCTTGGCAACGTGGGCAATGTAGCCCTGAACGTTGATCTGTCCGGGACAGGTGAGATTACAGGGTGCCTTGCAATCACCGAAATGGGTCTCCATCAGGAGCGTCATGCGTTCCGCACGCTTGGCCTGGAGTTCTTTTGATTCGGTGGTGATCCGCATCCCTTCGCGCAAAGGGGTAATACAAGAGCGCACCGGGGAATCCATCCCTTCCACGCTGACAACGCACAACTCGCACGGGATATCCGATGTCCCCTTATTCACGTAACACAAGGTTGGAATATGGATATCCGCCCGCTTCGCCGCCTCAAGGATGGTAATCCCTTCTTCGGCAACAATTTCGTACCCATTGATTGTGATATTCATAGAAGATAGGTTCAAGGCTAAAGGTTCAAGGCTAAAGGCTAAAGGCTAAGGCGCCGGACACAAGATTTTATACTTGTTCCTTTAACCTTGCTCCTTGCGCCTATTTTTTAAGCCGCGGGCTTCCATTCTTTCAGGAAGGCGGGCAGATGTCCGGCTTCTCGGGGACCAATGGTGATGGTCCAGCCAGCAAGTTCTTCTTCAAGCTCGCCCTTCATGGAGGCAAGATATCCCGGAATAATCAGTTCCCGATGCTTGACCTTGGACTCGATTCCGGACTTTTTCATAAATGCGGCAATCATGTCCGCACCGAACTTGCCGGCCGCCCATGCAGTGAGAACCGAGAGACCTTCCGTATCCTTGATCAACAGCCAGGAAGGCACTTTGCTTCCCTCGATTTCACCGGAAACAATGAAGTAAGTGAGGGAAAAGTTGCAGGTGATCAGAACCGGAGAATCCTCGCTGGGGCCGTTGATGTTATAAACATCTTCCTGAACAACCATGGGTCGTTGCGGATCGGTAAAGAGGTTCAACCGCTCAAGAAGCAGCGGAAAGAGTATATCGCCCTGCAGGTCGGACAGAACAACAATACCTGCGTATTTGGCAATCAGCACCGAAGCGACCATGGCTTCCATCAACGGATCAGCAGAGATCTCGCAGGGGAAGGTAATGGTCGGAAAACCCAGAGGCTTGAATTTGGCGCGGATGGCGGAACGCCGACCCACAACGCTGTCTTCCAAGGCACCACGTACCGTACGGGCGCCTGAATCGAGCATCAAATCCTTGAGCCCTGCGGCGAGAAGTTTCTCGGAAACAGCCACGGTATCGTCAAGATTTGTTCCCTTTGCAACCAAGGGACAGCCGATCTCCTTGGCAAGAGCAGCCATGGCGTCAGCATTTTCAGCAGTGGCTGCGTAAAGCAGAGGCTTACGATCGCCACAGGCGGCAGCGGCAGCCTTGAGATTGTCAGCCTTGTCGCTCATCAAGATAAGACCGGCATCGGCTGCGCCATCGAGCACCTTTTTGGTCAGAGCGGTGAAGGCAGCGCCATCGCCCTTGGTATCCTTGATCGCAATCAGGTCAGCCTTAAGGAGAACGCCAACCCGCTCATAGCGGAGGTTCTTGAACCGATTGATGCGGCCATCGACATCAGCATCGCCCATGTCGGTGGTGACCAGCACCGCAATGCCGGTGGGATTCTCGAAGCGTTTTTCATGACGGAACAGACAGGTCTCGCCGCCGGTGGTATAGGTGCTGTCGCCGGAGCCGATTTTAATAGTCCGGATCGGGGGAGCAGAGGCTTCACCGATCTGCTCCTTGACCTCCTCACTCACATACGGACATTCGCCGATTTCCGTTTGTCCGGCTGCCACCTTCATGGCAAAGGCAAGACAGGTCGGGATACCGCACTCCCCGCAGTTCTTCTTGGGAAGCATTTTGAGGATTTGAATACCTGTTAGAGCCATCTGTCTGTTCCTCCAAAAATAGGTTAAAGGTGCAAGGTTAAAGGTTAAAGGCTGTTTCCTCGTGCCTTTGGCCTTGCGCCTTGCTCCTGTCTTTTCTTAAACAAGCGCTTCCATCTCAAGGGCCGGATGCCCGATCTTTTTCATGAAGGCGAGGATTTCTTCCTCAGTGGTACCGTTCTCCTCGGTGGCGATCATATCGTAAAACTCCGGCATGCCGATTTCCTTGCAACGCTCCATGAGTTTGTCCTTGATCTCCTCTTTCATCATCTTGGGCAGCCAGACCATCCGTTGCAGCCCGCCCTCGGCGACAAAAATCTTGGGGCTGGTCATGAAATGCTTGGATACCCCGATAAAACCAGGGGTTTGCGCGCCACCGCCAGCCATACCGGCCAAAGAAGTGAACTTCATACCGGAAGGCGTCATGCCGCTGTAATCGCGGTTGACCACCATGATTCCGTTGCACTGGGGCAGCATGGCAGCGATGGCTTCAAAGCAACCGCAAGCGGTCATCGGGCTGTTCATCAGAGAGTACAAAGCAAGATCGGTTACGGCCCCGCGGGAGGTCTGATCGACAAAATCGTTGATCCCCTTGAAACGGCCGAGTTTCTCATCCAGGCAGTCGCCTTTCTGAATCGGCTGGTTGGGACCGGTAGGATTGATCTGGTAAGAGGCCTTGCCGTCCAGCCAGTTGTAGGCGCCGCACATGCCGATACGCTCCGGAGTGATAACGCAGACATGACTCGGGGCAAAGGACTGACACAGGGTACAGGAGTAGAAGACCTCTTCGGTCTCGTCAGTCATGGAGCCCAAACGCTCATCACGCTCTGCATAGACCTTGCGGGCAAGCTCCTGAACCTCTTCCACCTTGTCCAGCTCGGTGTAGAGCTTGACCTGGATCTTGTCGACAATGGCGCCGAATTCCTGATGCAGTTTGCCGTGCAGCACCTTGCCGATATGGGTGAAGGAAAAGCCCTTTTCCACTGCAGCCTTGCCGATACGGAGCCACATGATGTTCCGCTGACCCATGTGCATGATGCCCTGGATATAGTTGATCAGGTGATGGAACTGACGCTCAAGGATGGGCTCGAAATCCGACTGCATGCCACGCCCGGCAACCTCGACCAGGATGCCGAGGGGTACGTTCTGGCCAACCTGAAGATCCTTGATGTCCGGCCCTTCGATGGTGACCTTGCCGTCCTCAACCTCTGACATATCCTTGGAAACGAGAACCTCGACACCTGAGGTCCGACCGCCGCCGCATTCCATGAAAAGATCATCCTTACGGATACGCTCACCCTCAAAGGCCGGGCCAAAGGACAAGGGGATATCGATCTTGGTGACATTGACCTTGAGACCGCGCACTTCAATGGCCTTCTGGACGATCTCGTCGTGGGGCACCTGGCTGACCACGTGCTCATAGGTGCAGATTCCGGTGGGCAGCACCTGAGGAATGTCGTAGTCGGAGATGGTGGGGAAACCCCAGTTGATGGCGCCGGCGGCGTTTGCGTACCACTCATCGGAAACCGGACCGAAAGCCATGACAAAGGCGAAGGTTCGGTCTTTATTGTAGATCAGGTTGCCCTTGTAGTCGCCGGGCTTGATGCCGCCGAAGGCCATGGCCACGCGGCAGGCAAAACCGATGGCAAATACCGCGGAGGTATAGCTCTTGCCGAATGGAACCAGACGGGTATTCCAGCCGACCTGAACCTTGTTTTCCACCAGACGCTCGGCCATGTTTTTGCCGTTGCTCTGATCGTGCATGAAAATGTAGAGGTTTTTCTCCTGGAGCTCAAGGGCTATCCGAGAAGCAACCTCATTGTCATCAGGGGTGCCCATGATGGCGGCAAACCCAGGTGCCGTACCGTCAACAAATTCAACGCCGCGCTTACGGAAGATGACGTCATCGGCAGCGCCCAACCAGATATTGTTCTCCAGCGGATCTTCGGTCTTCGTATAAAAATCAGGGGTATCCAGGTAACGGATAGCCTCGTACATCTCCTCGGCAAAGAAAGTGGCCATGCCCGCATCAAGAGCCGGAGCAAGGTACGGCAACCAGATATTCTCGCTCACCTGTTCTGGAAGCAATGTGCGACATTCCTGAAAAATATCCTTCATGTCGCCAAGCTTTTGGATCTTGGCACCCAGCATACTGTAAATAACAGGCAGGAAGTAGGCGGTATTCGGAAAATGCACCTCCTGCTCAGGGCCGTACTTCTTGATGGCCTCCTCAAACTTCGCTTCCGCCATATCAACAATCTTGTGAGCCCCACGGATGGCGGCTGAACAGATGATCTTAGACATTTGGTAATCTCCTCTTTACTCTGTGAGGTTTTTCAGTATTACAAGCAATAAATGCGCGATTTCAGATAATTATGCCATAAGCCCGTTGATCAGCGACTTGGTCAGAGAAACAGCTCTCGGATGCCGCATGATCATCAGTTCACCGCCCGCCATCAACATACAGGATGCGGTAACGGCTTCCATGAGAATGCCGCGTGTCTCCTGGTCACCGATCATCTCATCGGACGGCAGACGGCATTCCTTTGCCTTCCAAACCTCGCGGCCCAGATTACAGATAAAAGGCACCTGCAGTTTTTCATCCTTCTGGGTCAAAGCGGCCAGACGGATCCGCTCCATAACCGAATAGGTGTATTCGATTCCGTAGCCGAGTGCGCCGATGGAGGGATCGATCAAAACGGTGTCAAGGGAAACACCGAGATTCTCAAGAAGAATGTTGAGCTGCTTGGCCAGGTTTACATCAATGGGCGAAGCAGCAACCATGGGGTACTGGAACGCCATTGCTGTGGCGCCGATTGCCCGGTAGTTACTGTCGGCAAGCGGTGCCAGACAAACCTTTTTATCGCCGATGAGAGACGTGATCTCACGCAGGGTTTCCGTGTCCTTTTCGCCATTGCCGCAGCCCCAGATAATTACCGGGACTTCGATATTTTTCACCACTTCGGCCGCAGCTTTTGCCGCCTCAGCCGCAGGCTTGTTCAACCCATTGGGATCGGTGCTGACCATGGAGACACAGATGGCATCAGCGCCATATTCCTTGACACATTTCTGAGCCCAGGCCACGGGATTGTCCATGACGTCCTGATAATGGCGGGCCAGGGAATCAGGCCATTCATCGGGCTTGACATCAAGCACATCAAAGGCAATTTTGGGAGCATTGCCCATAGTCCCTTCAAATAAGTGAAACGGCAGGGTATTTGCCCCGCCTACCTTAATACCACTAGCCTCGTCACCCAAAATCGTCTGACGGATAGCACCGGTGTAAGCCTGCTTATAGGAAGCCTCAGGTACCTTGGCAGCCCTTTCAGACAAGGGCGTTTTTTCAGGAGCAAGATCAGCCGCACCAACAGCAGCAGGAGCAGCGGCAGCAGGCGCTGCAGCAGCCTTCTTAACCTCAGGCGCGGCAGCCTTTTTAGGCTCTTCCGCAGCCTTCGCCTCGGCAGCTTTCTTGGCAGCGGCAGACTTTTTAGCCTCTTCCGCAGCGGCAGCCTCGGCAGCAGCCTTTTTCGCGGCTTCAGCCTTTTTGGCCTCTTCCGCAGCTTTGTCAGCCGCCGCTTTCTTGGCAGCCTCAGCCTTCTTAGCCTCTTCCACCGCCGCAGCCTCGGCAGCTTTCTTCGCACCACTCTCGTCTTTCGCCGGAGCAGGAGTCGCCGGTGCAGCAGGTGCAGCTGGGGCAGTAACCGCAGAAACAGGAGCTGTGAGCACCGGTTCGCGCTTGAGAATAGCCTCAGCCCCGGCAAATTTCACCAACGCATCGAACTGCTCGTCCGACAAGCCATAGGCCTTTTTGAGCGCATCAAGACCGAGGCGTACAGACTCCAGCGCCATTTGACGTTCTTTTTCGTTCATCGCATCCTCTCCTGCTTCATCTATTTCAATCCTTGCCTGATCAACCGCACCGGCCCCAGTGCCACCACTGGTTGCAGAAGCACGGAACTGAGCGGCCTCCGCCCTGGCTGCGGCAACAATTTTTTCTGCCTCAGCCTTGGCTGCCGCCAGGACAACATCACTTTCTTTACCTTCAGGCGCCGTAGTCCGAACCTCGATTGGCGCAGCAGAAGGTGTCGCCGCAAGCGCTACAGGCTCATCGGCAAAGACAGGGCGAGCACCAATCCCTGCCCGGCTGACAATCTCCGGCACAGCGCTCTCCCATTCGATGGCCATGATATGCACCCCTGCCACCCCTTCTATCTCGCGGACCTGACGAATGATATCAACGCAGATGTTGATACCTTCATCTTCCTTGTCCTTGGCTCCCTGCATCCGCTTGATCACCTCATCGGTGACATCCATGCCGGGAACGGAGCTTTTCATGTAACGAGCCATGCCCACGGATTTAGGCGGGGTTACCCCGGCGAGGATATGAACCTTTTTATGAAGACCGAGATCGCGGACCGCCTGCATGAATTTGGCAAAGCGCTCAACATTGTAGATGATCTGGGTCTGGACAAAATCAGCACCATTGGCGACTTTTTTGGCCAACCGGGCTGCCCGGAATTGCTCGGACGGCCCTGCAAATGGATTCGCAGCCGCGCCGAGGAAAAGCTTGGGTTCATGTGACTTGATCGCTTCCCCGCACTGAAATTTCTTCTCATCCCGCATGGTCTTGACCATGCCGAGCAACTGGATGGAATCCATATCAAAGACGCCCTTGGAGCCGGGGTGATTACCAAATTTCTGATGATCCCCGGTAAGGCAAAGCAGATTCTTGAGTCCCAAAGCGGCAGCGCCAAGAATATCGCTCTGCATGCCGATCCGGTTCCGGTCGCGGCAGGTCATCTGAATAACCGGCTCCACGCCTTCGGCCAGAGTCAACAACCCGGCGCTGATACTGGACATGCGGACAATGGCGGTCTGGCAGTCGGTAATATTGACGGCGTCAACACTTCCTTTGAGCAGCCGAGCCTTTTCCCTGACAAGTTCAGCATTGCCGTTCTTGGGTGGCCCAAGCTCGCCGGTAACTGCGAACTCTCCTGATGTTAAAATCCGTTCTAAACGGCTTCCCGATTTCATCGGTTATAATCCTTATCCTGATTCTTGCTTGGTAACAGCACGTTCTCTCAAAAAAGATTAAGAAGCGCTCGGGCCATGGCAGCCAACATCTTTCAGGGGGCCACCGCCAAGGTCACGACGCATGTCCATATCAAAAAGGACACGCTCTTTCTTTTTGTTGATGCCAAGGGCATCGCGCTTTGCATCGATCTTCTCGATCATGAGACGAGCGATTTCCAGCGGCTCCTTGGCCACGTTCCAATGGGCTCCAAGTTGTCCCATAATCCCTTCAAGCAAATACTTGTTGAAATTCTTCGCTCCGGTGGTGGGCAGATCCTGGAACACGACCTGCGCACCGCTGGCAACAAAATACTGACCGATGGCAACAGCTTTTTCGCTCATCCAGAGAGGAGCGGTACCGATGGCGGGCAGATCTGTGATATCGTCACCAAGACCACCCTGGCGTACCATTTCAGTGGCTGCGATAAGGATACGACTGTTGTCAACACAGGATCCCATATGAAGGACCGGCGGCATACCTACTGCCTCACATACTTCCCGCAAGCTGTCGCCGCAAAAACGGGCCGCCTCAGGATTGACCAGTCCGGCTCGGCCAAGTGAAGTGGCAGCACAGCCGGTGGCCAAGACGAGAACGTTGTTCTTCAAAAGTTCCCGCACGATGATCTCGTGGGTGTTATCGCCAAGCTGAAAGTTGTCACAACCTACAATGGCTGCTACACCGCGGATACGGCCATTAATGATGTTGTCGTTCAGTGGGCGATAACTTGCGCGAAAACGACCGCCAAGCATGTTGTTGATGGTTTCATGGCTGAAACCCACCACAACGTCCATCTTCGTATCCTTGGGGATAAAAAACTTGCCGCGCTTCTTGAAGTTCTTGATGGCTTGAGTCAGTATCTGCTTTGCAGATTCGAGCGCCTGCTCTTCTTCGAACTGAATGTGGACAGCGCCGGGCATCTTGGCTCGATAGTTGGTGGTGATGATGTCGGTATGAAAGTTGCTCGCCACGTTGGCAATCGACGGCATTAAACACTGCACGTCCCCAACCATCGCCTCAACCGCGCCTGTGGAAAGCACAATCTCCTGCTGAATAAAACCTGCGGCAACAGGAATACCGCGACGCATGAGGATCTCGTTGCCGGTACAACACACACCAACGAGATTGATGCCGGCAGCGCCATTCTTTTTCGCCAAATCGAGCATATCCTGCTCTTGGGCAGCCAAGCAAAGCGACTCGGCCAGAAGCGGCTCGTGACCATGCACACAGATGTTGACCTGATCTTCTTTCAGAGAACCAAGGTCGACAATGGCGCGACGCGGAACCGGAGTGCCGAACATGATGTCGGTAAGTTCGGTTGAAAGCATCGATGAGCCCCAGCCATCGGACAAAGCGCAACGGGAGGCCTGAAGCATGATATTCTCGTGGTCATGATCAACACCCATGTGGGTACGGTGCATCATTTCAACAACCTCGCGGTCGATGCCTCGAGGGAAAATATTCAATTTTTTCCAGAGAGCCTGCCTTTTCGGGGTGGCCCGCTTCAGCATGGAAAGAGGAGTGTTATCCTGCTTGCCAAATTCGGCCATCGCCTTTTCACCGAGTTCCACGGCGATATCCTTTATTTCCCGACCCTCCGTTTCAATATCAAACACTGCAGCGAGGGACTTAAGCTTCACTGTATCCTTTATCTGATGGGGGCCATGACCTTTTGCGGTATCAAGAAATCCGCGGACCATTTCCCGGGCATGGTCGGTATGGGCGGCTGCGCCGGCTGCAACTACACGGGCAAAATTTCTGGCCGCCACGGTGTCTGCAGTGGCACCGCAAATACCGAGCATATCATCAACCCCATCAATGATCTGACAGGGACCCATGTTGCAGTTACGGCAGCAGGTGCCGCCAGAGCCAAAAAGACAGGCCGACATGCCGCGCGCTTTCACGCGATCATAGGCAGTCTTGACATTCCTGGCCACATCCTGAGAGAGAACCTGTTGCGTGGATACGCAGGTAATATCGGCGCATCCTTCACATCCATTTCGTTTAATCGCCATCTTGTGTCCTCAGCATCTTGGGTTCGCTATGTAACAGAAAAGCGGATGCCTTCTGATTACTTTATTGCCGGCAACAACCTTCTATTTCACGCCGGCGATCTGTTTGGCCGCCTGCACGGTATTTTTCATAAGCATGGTGATGGTCATGGGACCGACCCCACCCGGAACTGGGGTAATATACGAAGCTTTTTCCTTTACTGCATCAAAATCCACATCTCCGGCAAGAATAGCCTTGCCCTCGGCGGTCTTACCGATCCGGTTCACACCGACATCTATTACAACCACGCCGTCTTTAACCATATCAGCGGTCACCATTTTCGGAACACCGACTGCGGCGATGATGATATCGGCACGCTTGCAATGAGCGGCCATGTCCTTAGTGCGAGTGTGACACAAGGTGATCGTTGCGTTGCCGGCTTTACGCTTCTGGAGCATCAGGTTGGCAATGGGCTTGCCGACAATGTTGCTGCGACCAATAATCACCACTTCGGCTCCACTGGTTTCCACACCGCTGCGGGTCAAAAGCTCAAGAATGCCATGGGGCGTGCAGGGCAGATAGCAATCCTCACCTAAAACCATCTTGCCTACATTCACCGGATGGAAACCATCCACGTCCTTGTCCGGATCAATGGCATACAGCACATTGGTCTCATTTATATGCTTAGGCAGGGGCAACTGTACGAGAATGCCGTGGATATTTTTATCCTTGTTATATTTCTCAACAGTGGCCAGCAAATCCTTTTCAGAAGTGTCGGCAGCAAGAGTAACCTGCTCTGAATGAATGCCAAGCGCATGGGCGGTTTTATTCTTGGCGCTTACATACGATTGGGAGGCAGGATCTTCTCCCACCAGGATTGTGACCAGACCGGGAACAATATCGTGTTTTTCCTTCAGTTCCGCAACCTCAACCTTCAACTCTTCACGAATGGATTTTGCAACTTCCGTCCCGCTGATAATCTTGGCACTCATTCAATTTCTCCTTATATCGAAAAGTTATAGAGATCTCTGTCAATGTTCATAACGCAATACAATGAGCCTGGCGCCTCATCTCCCGAACAAATTTTCCTCCGGGATGACCCCCACAAGGCAGGAATCCGGATCAGGCCTCACAAAATTACCCAATTAAATACGATAGTTCAATAGGTAGATATACTTGAAAAAAGCTCCGTACTATACATTTTCTCAGGGAAAATAGCAGAAAAAACCGAGGGGGAGGAAATAAACTTCATGGAGGCGGGAAGGACGAAAGCTATGGTCGTATCATTCCGGTTTTTTTGCCCGATCGTTAGCCAGTTTGACAATAATATTGTTCGCCTGACCCAGTCGATTGACAACGGTTTTAAAAAGATGATTTGCCACATCGGGATATTTCTGAATAACTTCCTGGAGTTTGTCGCCGGGGAACCGCTTGATCTTGGAGCGTCCCTTTGACGCGATGGATGCGGAACGTGGTTCGCCGGAAATGGCGCTCATTTCGCCGAAATATTCACCCGGTTCGGTGATCTCGGCGATCTTCTTACCGTCCTTTATCACGGAGACAGCGCCGGTTACCAATTTAAAGAAATCAATATCGTTGTTGTTCTGCCGGATGATGAAATCCCCGTCATCATACTCCTCTATATCAGGATGAACCAGATATGCAGGCAGGCTCTCTTCGGTGATAACGGTCCGCCGCAAAATCTCTTCGATGCTGGTGGCGCCTTCAATAACTTTTTTAACACCGGCCCGGCGCAGAGGAGTCATCCCTTCCTGGATGGCGATCTTGCGAAGCTGATCTTCCGGCACTTCCGCACTGATAGCCTTGGCCACCTCATCGGTGATCTCCATCAGTTCAAAAAGACCGACACGTCCCTTGTAGCCACCGCCGTTGCATTTCTGGCACCCTTTCGGCCCATAGATGACAAAATCTTTTTCGAAATCCTTTTCTTTAAAACCAAGGGGGATCAGTTCTTCCTTAGGCGGCTGAGGCACCTCTTCCTTGCAATGAACGCAGAGCTTTCTCGCCAACCGCTGGGAAAGAACCATGGTGACGGCCGAAGCCAGCATAAAAGGCGGAATGCCGATATCAACCAGACGGCCGATGGTGGCGGGGCAATCGTTGGTATGGAGCGTACTGAAAACAAGATGGCCGGTCATGGCCGCCTTGATGGCAATCTCGGCGGTTTCCATATCCCGGATCTCGCCGACCATAATGATATCAGGGTCCTGGCGAAGAAAGGCTTTGAGTGCCGCGGGAAAAGTCATTCCCACTTCTTTTTTAACATTGACCTGATTGATCCCTTTGAAATTGAACTCAACCGGGTCTTCTGCGGTAAGGATCTTGGTATCTTCGCTGTTAAGCGAATTCAGCACCGAATACAGGGTTACCGTTTTGCCGCTGCCGGTGGGGCCGGTTACGAGCAACAAACCCTGGGGCCGATCGATGCAGCGCTGGAGGGTGGTAAAGGTTTCCTTCTCAAAACCGAGCTTGGTGAGATCGACATTCAGACTGCCCTTGTCGAGGATACGCAGAACGATACTCTCCCCGAACAGAGTAGGCAGGGTGGAAACCCGGAAATCAACAGCCCGGGTCCGCCCCATCTTGATCCGGATCCGTCCGTCCTGGGGCACCCGACGCTCGGTGATATCGAGCTGGGACATGATTTTGATACGTGAATTCAGGGCGTTTTTAATGGAAAGAGGCAGGTTCATGGACTTGTACAGGGAGCCGTCCATACGGTAGCGAACCTGGAGCGTTTTTTCGTAGGGCTCGATGTGAATATCGCTTACGCCATCGTTGACCGCCTTGACCAGGATGCCGTTCACCAACTTGATAATGGGGGCGTCCGAGGCGGAATACTGATCCCCGCCCGTCTCATCTTCCAGAGACGCAATCTCCATACCCTCGGCCGCCTCGGAGGCCAGGGTGCCGAAGTCGTCGATCTGGGTAATCGTTTCCTCGTCTTTTTCATCAGCCCCGACCGAGGTGAAAAACGACTGATATTCGTCCTCACTGATCTTGTAGTAGGTCTTGTATGCATCAACGATGTCTTTTTCGGTGGCGACATACACGGAAAGAGGCATTTTAATTGCAGCCTGCAGGCTTTCCACCGCCCCGGTGTCAGTGGGCTCGGCCATGGCAACCTGAAGAGATTTGCCGATCTGCCGCAAAGGGAAAGCCAGATATTTCTTGGCAACCTCGTAGGGCAAAAGCTTCAGCGCCTCGGACTTAGGCGGCTCCCTGCTGATAACCACGGGTTGATAGTTGTGCAGCCGGCTTAAAAAATTGAGGATGGTCGATTCTTCAATATGGCCAAGACGCAGAAGGATGCTGCTCAGTCGGCCACCGGATTTTTTTTGGACGGCAAGGGCGTCATCGAGCTGGTAACTGCTGATCTGCCCAGCCTTGCGCAACAGTTCACCGATCTTGATCTTTCCGGCACCGGACTGATCTTTCACTGTGGAACGCAAATTTGATTTACTGTCTGCTTCGGCCATGGATATAAAACAACCCCTAGATGGTGTTATATGCGGAAAAAAGTCATCATTTATTCAATACTATATCCAGACAGGTACTGACAAGCATATCTGTCCCGAACAAACAAAAAAGGTAACGGGATCAAGACGTCACCATGACAGCTCAAGTCCGCCTGTAAACGATTACGGTTTTTCTGCCTGTACTGCAAAAAAAATACCGGTCAAAAGACATACGTCCTTTGACCGGTATTGGATGAAAAAATGTGTAAACGGTTACTAGAACAGTCCTGAAACCTTACCTGATTCCGTGTCGACATCAATACGACGGAAGGCCGGATTCGAGCTGGTGCCGGGCATCAGGCTGATTGATCCCGCACACGGGCAAAGGAACTTGGCGCCGGAGTAGATCAAAATGTCCCGAACAGGCAGACGCCATCCCTTGGGCACACCCTTGAGGGTCGGGTCATGACTCAGGCTCAGGTGGCTCTTGACCATCATGGTGGCATAGTCAGCGTACTGAGGGTCTTTTTCCAGCATCTCGGCCTTGGCATTAGCCTCTGGCGACCAATCAACACCGTCACCGCCATACACTTCCTTGGTGATCATTTCAACCCGGTCACGGAGTTTCATCTCCAGAGGATAGAGAAATTTAAAATCATTCTCTTCGTTACAGGCATCGATAACCGTATCGGCGAATTCCAGAGCACCCTCGCCGCCCAGTTCCCAATGCTTGGATTCGGCGCAACGGGCACCGGCAGCCTCGGCAATACGACGAACGACCTTACACTCTTCGTCGGTGTCGCTATAGAAACGGTTGATACAGACCACAGGGTTGATGCCGGCTTTGCGGATGACGTTGATCAGGTGGACCATGTTCTCGCAGCCCTTCTCGACAAGGCCAACATTTTCTTTGGTGTAGGCATCATCCAGAGGTTTACCAGCAACAACCTTCGGTCCGCCGCCGTGCATCTTCAGGGCGCGGATGGTTGCGGTGAGTACGGAGACATGGGGCTTGAGACCGGAGTAACGGCATTTCACGTTCCAGAATTTCTCAAAACCGATATCGGCGGCAAAGCCGGACTCGGTGATGTTGTAATCAAAGAGTTTCAGGGCAACCCGGTCGGCGATGATGGAAGACTGGCCAACAGCGATGTTGGCGAAAGGTCCGGCATGTA
>JAHJTI010000051.1 GCA_018829945.1 Pseudomonadota bacterium
GCCAGCAGCATCCCTACCCCGCCCCACATCCAGCCCCAAAAGATAAGGGCGAACAAAACCACCAACGGACTGATATTAAGACCGCGCCCCATGATTTTTGGTTCCAGATAATTTCCCACTACCAGATGAATAACGACAAGGGCGCTGCCGGCCATCAAAGCGAACCCCGGCGATCCGGATTGAAACAAGGCCATAATAATAGGCGGCACGGTGGCGATAAGCGCCCCGATATTGGGAATAAAATTCAACAGGAAAGCAAGAACGCCCCACAACAGAGCAAACTGAACACCAAAAAGCACGAGAGCCACGGTGGTGAGTACCCCGGCAAGAAGGCTGATCAGGGTTTTCAGACCGAGATACTCTTCGATCGACTGGCTGATCCTCCCGCCTACCCGGATTATCCTGCCGGCACGGTGCTCACCAAAGGATCTTTTCAACCGATTTTCCATTCCGTCCCGTTCGGCCAGCATAAAAATGAGGAATAAGACCACCCAGACAAAATTTCCCACAAAATGAAAAAAGGACCCCCCAGCGGCATGGAGAAATGAGCTGAGCGGCTCCATCTTCTTTCCATCCACACTGCCGACAAGGGCATCAAGGATTTCTTTTCCCTGATCCACCGTTACACCGAAGGATTGAAGCTCAATGGCGGCATACTCGGAGAGCTTCTGCTTGAAAACAGGGAACTGGCCGACAAACTCCATGATATTCGCCTGCAACAGCCCGCCGATCCAGTACAACCCATCAAGCATAAATGACACAACCAGCAGGATGCGAAGCCAGGGAGGCACCCCGAACCGTTTGAGAAATTCCATGGGAATACCCACCGCAAAAAAGATAAGTATAGCGATGGACAGGGGAATAAAAATAAAAGACAGCGTTTTCACTATAAGCGTGACAAGTACCACGATCACCAGCCAGGCGGCAATCTCCTGAGGGCGAACACACTTTTCTCCTGCTGTCTCCTGCTCCATATAACATACTCCTGGCGTGATCAACCCAACATTAGAAAATCAACGTCTCTCCGGCTTCCGGGAGAAACACCACCGGTCCTTCTCCCTGCGGACACAAGTCCCCAACTTTGCCAGTAACCTGTTCGCGTTCAAGGCGGTTGACATGCACCAACGCCAGCTTTGCACACCCAGCCTGCCTGGCAAGAGCAAGGCAGCCGGTAACGCTCCCATGTCCGGGAGTCAGCTCAGACACGTTGTATGCCTCATGAACCAACAAATCGCACCCGCGCGCCAGATCAGCCGACGTTTCGGTGGGTCGCCCATCACCGCTGTACATCAACGACTTTCCCCCGCTCGTCAGCCTTACGGCAAGACAAGACTGGGAGTGTTCCATTGGTGCGGCTTGTCCCGAAAAACCTGCCACTTCAAAAGAATCCCCTGAAACAACCGGAAGATATTCAAGGGCATACCGCAACTTCTTTCCAAAAGCAGGATACGCCAAGTCAAGGGCCATTTCAACTTTCTCCTGCACGCCGACCGGGCCGGCAATCAGCAGGGGGCTGGTTCTCCCCATCTCCCAAAAACGAAGGAGCAGCAAAGGAACCCCGAAAAAATGATCGCCGTGAAAATGCGAAATCCACAGGGCCTCAAGCTGCTCCGGATCGGAACAATCAGCAAAATATCGATGAGGGGTGGTAAATCCACAGTCAAGTAGGATATAATGATTTTTGCTCCGAACCATAAGCGAGGTGTTGAACCGCTCCGGGTCGCAAGCTTCGCCAACCCCCAAAAAATGAACTTTCATGCGTAGCGACCTTATTATCCATTATCTCCGGTGATTACCATAATACCATGAATACTCTGATCGTTGCATGCCCAAGCTGCAAGACCAAAAATAAAATGGTCGCTATCAAACAACACCGGAATCCACGCTGCGGAAAATGCGGGATCTCCCTGCCCATGGCCGGTTACGCTGTGCCGGTTGCGCTCACCGACCAGGACGCTTCACAGGTAATCCGCGAAGCCGACCTGCCGCTGATGCTCGATTTCTATTCGCCAAGTTGCGGTCCATGCCGAACGCTGGCTCCGATCATAGACAAAATGGCACACCAATTTTTCAGTCGAGTAATCATCGCCAAGATCGACACCAGCTTAAATCAGCTCAGCGCCGGGAAATATGGCATCCGGGGCGTACCAACCCTTATTTTCTTTAAAAACGGACAGGTTGTCGATCAAATTATCGGTGCCTTGCCCGAAGACGCTCTTATCGCCAAGCTCAACAATTTCATCCGGACCTAGGATCAACGTTTTGCCAAAGAACACCCTGCACATACAACCTGACCGACTGTGGGCTGCATACCAGTCCTTGTCTCCCCAGTCCCGCTTCGCCTTGCAAGCCTGCGCCCTGGCTGGAGAACCGATCCGGGAAGCTGCTCTGGTATCCTGTTTGTTCCCCCCGGCACTCAGCCGGACCTGGCCCGCAGACACGGAAAAAAAACTCCTGGCCGGACTGGCAGAACTTAAAGAAAAGACTCTTTTAAAAAACGGCTGCGCCTGCTGCGAGGAAATTCTTGAAATTGTAGCGCACGATGCCGGAAAGCAGCCGTACTTTACTGCGCTGAGCGGTGCCATCAAGAAGGCATGGCCAACCATCGCGCCGGAAGAAAATCCCGATCCGGACAGCCTGTGGCTCCGTTCCTTGCGTGATCTTCGCCTTGCCCTGCTGGCCGGAGACGAAACAGAATACAATCACACTCTCCTCCGCCTTCTCGCACTTCAAGAGGAGTTCCCCGACCGTTTCCCGGAGAACCCCCTGGTCATTCTCTGCGGCAGACCTTTCGACCCACCCTGGTTTTCCGGGCTGCCGCTGCACGTCCAGCTCTATGCCCTGCACCAGATATTTCTGGACGGCCTGCTCCATTTGACGGAAATCACTTTGCCTGTTGCATACCTGCAGGACAAGAATTTTCTCAAAGGGCTGTCTGTAAAAAACCGCGAGCCCTTCTCTTATCTGCTCTCCTCCCATCTGCTCATCCGGGGAGAAACAAGATCCGCCGTAAGCTGGCTTACCGGCAAAAACCAACAGTCGGTGCCGCTGGGGGTTCAGGGGTGGCAGCTGTTTCTTGCCGGAGACACAACCTCGTCCATTCATTGCTACGAAGAGGATCTCGCCAAAATCAGAAAAACCAATCAAAACGAACAGGCATATTTCACCGGAGTCGAAGGGCTGTTTTACCTGATGGCCCTCCTTAAAAACGGGGACTATACCACGCACCAGCATATCCGAAAAATTGTCCAAGACATTGAGGATATTCAACCGCACAGCCTGTTTTTACCCGCCTACACCCTGCTCATCGCCTTGCTGGAAGCAAAGGAAAACCGACTCGATCTGGCCCGCGATCGGCTAACGGTGGTCAGCCTTCTGCCCAGACCCCACAGCATCACTGCCCTTTTTCTGGCACTTGTCACCTACTGGATCGAAGGGAAACCAAGCCCTGTTTGCCTGCCGCACCTGAAGGCTTTCCATAAAAAAGCAGCAGCCCGCGGCTATCTATGGCTTGCCCGTGAATACGTATCCTTGCTGGACCTGGCCGGAGAAATATCGCCCCCCTCGGTCATTACGCCCGAATTGGAGGAAACCTGTTCCCTGGTCTTTGCAATTACTCCGGAAGAACAATGGCAACGTGCCTTGCGCGCCCTCAACTTCAGCTCTGCCCCTGTTCTGCCGTCCAAGCCGGAAACCACCTCACGTCTGGTCTGGATGGTTGATTATAAGAAAAAGGATGACGCCATCTCCCTGACGCCAAAGGTCCAGAATTTCACCGCCCGTGGCCTGTGGACCAAAGGCAGGTCCGTGGCGTTAAGAAAGCTGTTTCGTAAAAACAAGCCCTCTTTTTTAAGCCCTCAGGATCTTCTCATCTGCGAAACCATTGTTGAGAAAAAGGACAGCCGAGGCGTTTTTTTCCGATTCACCATGCCCCAGGCACTCCTCGCTTTGATCGGCCACCCCTATGTCTTCCTTGCCGACTCGCCCAAAACCCCGGTTGAAATCCTGCAAGGCGAACCGGAGTTACGGGTTGATCAACAAGGCGAATCTCTGTTGATCCAGTTCTCTCCATGGCCAGACAGCAACGAAGCAATCGTGTATCGGGAAACCCCTGCCCGTTTCAGAATTTACCCCATTACCGGGGATCATCGCCGGGTTGCCCAGATAATAGGCGCCAGTGGCCTGAGTGTCCCCCTTGACGGCAAGGATGAACTTTTTGCCACCTTGGGGAACATCTCCTCGTTCATGACCGTTCACTCAACCATCGACGGAAAATCCGTCGGCATTGCCGAGTCGCAACCGGATTCTCGCATCCACATGCAACTTTTGCCTTACGGAGCAGGATTCAGGCTGACCATGCTTGTCAAGCCGCTGGAACCAGACGGTCCATACCAGAGGCCGGGCGAAGGCCCCAAAACCATCATTGCCCACAGCGGCGGCAAACGCGCCCAGACAAAACGCGACCTGGAGCTGGAAGAAAAAAACGCCCGCTTTGTCGAAGAATCCTGCCCCATGCTGACCAAGGGCTCTGAGCTTGATCGGGAATGGCTGCTGCAGGACCCGGAGGAATGTTTACAACTTCTCCTTGAACTGCAAAGCCTGCCGGAAGATGTCCTCATTGAATGGCCCGAAGGGGAGCGCCTCACGGTAAGCCCGCCCGCAGAGCTCAACCAGTTCATGCTCTCGGTCAAGGAACGCAACAACTGGTTTGAAATGACCGGAACCTTGAAGCTCAACGAATCTCTGGTTCTCGACATGCGCACCCTTCTCGAACTGGCCCAGACAAACACCAGCCGTTTCATTCCTCTGGGACATGGCCATTTCCTCGCACTATCCCGGGAACTGCGCAAACGGCTCGACGAAATCGCCGCCTTCGCCGAACTCAAGAAAAATACGGTCCGCCTCCATCCTCTCGCGGCACTCGCCCTGGAGGATTTCACCAGCGGGGTGGGGTCCCTGCGCACGGACGAGAGGTGGCAGGAGCAGCAAAAACGTCTCAAAAAAGCCCAGGAATACGAGCCAAAGATACCGTCCACCTTTAAGGCTGTGCTTCGGGATTATCAGTTGACCGGCTTCAATTGGCTTTCCCGTTTGGCCAATTGGGGAGTAGGAGCCTGCCTGGCGGACGACATGGGCCTCGGCAAGACCATCCAAGCCCTGGCGCTGGCTCTTGACCGCGCCAGCCAAGGTCCGACCCTGGTTGTGGCTCCAACCTCGGTCTGCCCCAATTGGCACGAGGAGGCCAACCGTTTTGCTCCCACCTTCAGGGTGGTGCCCTTCGGCGGCCGCCAGCGGAAAAAAATGCTGGCGGACCTTGGTCCTTTTGATCTGCTCATCTGCAGCTACGGCCTCCTCCAGCAGGAATCAACACTCCTTGCCACCCGAAATTGGGAAACGATCATTCTGGATGAAGCCCAGGCCATCAAAAATTTCATTACCAAACGGTCTCGGGCTGCCATGTTGTTGCAGGGCCGCTTCAAGATGGTCACTACCGGCACGCCCATCGAAAACCACCTCACCGAACTTTGGAACCTGTTTCAGTTCATCAATCCCGGCCTTCTCGGCTCTTTAAACCAGTTCAACCAGCGGTTTTCTATCCCCATTGAACGCGGCAACGACCCCGAAGCCAGAAAAAAACTAAAAAAATTGATCAGCCCCTTCATCCTGCGACGTCTCAAGTCACAGGTACTGGAGGAATTGCCCGAACGCACCGAGATTCTGCTTCAGGTGGAGATGGAAGAAAAAGAAGCCGCCCTCTATGCGGCCCTTCGCCAGCGGGCACTGGAAAACCTGCGGCAAACAGGTGGCCCGCCGGGAAAACGCTCCCTGCAGATTCTGGCCGAGATCATGAAATTGCGCAGAGCCTGTTACA
>JAHJTI010000300.1 GCA_018829945.1 Pseudomonadota bacterium
GAAGCCCTGCGGTAGGCGCGGCCACTGCCCCTGGATTTTCGGCATAGACCGTCTGATATCGCTGCCGATCCTGCTCTGTCTGCCCTTCTTCCCGATGAATATAGGGCGGAAGGGGCATTTGCCCGTGCTCTTCCAGTATCCCGGCCAGATCTCCCCTGTATTGCAAGACAACCCGCACCTTGCCATCAGGAAGCAGCTCCTGCACCGTGCCGGCCAGATTCTCCGAAAAAAACAACCGCCCGCCAGGCTGCGGTCGCTTAGCGCTTTTCACCAAGCCGATCACGATAGCCTTCTGCCAGCCACCCGAATCTCCGCGTACTGACCCTTCTTCCGGAATCGGGTATTCCAGAATCAACAGCTCCGCCTTGCCGCCGGTTTCCTTTCTGCCAAGCAGCCGGGCCGGAAAAACGCGGGTATTATTGACCACCAGAAGATCCCCTGGGGCAAGATAGTCACAGATATCGACAAATTTCCGATCCCTGGTCTCCGCAGCCGGGCAATCCACCACCAGCAGCCGTGAAGAATCACGCTGGGCCAAGGGGTGCTGGGCGATATTCTCCTCAGGCAGCGCGAACTGATAGGAGGCAAGTAAAAAATCAGCGTTGCCGGCCATGGATTCCATTACGATGAGTGATAGAGGGAAATAAGCGCAAACCGGGGACACCCTCTCCCGTCAGGGAAAAATCCCGGTTCGCTGGGCGAAATAACAAAGCAGAAGGCCTAGACCAAGAGCAAGGAGACCCGTGGCCCGCAAGGACCCTGCCTCCATCTGACTAAGCCTGGCAAGCCACCGCTGCATGGCCTCGGGAAAGAGGACATAGGGAATCGCTTCCAAAACAAAGACCAGACCAAGCAGGGTGACAAAGAGTTTCATGACCGCATCCTACCAGTTGGGAAACCCTTTTTCAAGGCAGCTTCACGGTTAATTACAATGAGCCGCGCACCCGCAATCGGACTTTCCCGGGCACCCCATATTTTTTCATGTTTTGAGTAGCAAAAAAATACCGCGCTGCATCAGGAAACCCGCCAAAAGAAAGATGCAGGAAAAAGAGCAAAAGTGTATACTCTCGCACCATGATAATCCGTAAAAAAACACGACAAATCATGGTGGGCAACGTGCCGCTGGGTAATGGCGCCCCCATTGCCGTTCAGTCCATGACCAACACCGATACGCGGGATGTGGCTGCCACCGTCGCCCAGATCGAACGCCTCACCGAGGCGGGCTGCGAGATCATCCGGGTAGCGGTTCTTGACCTGGAAGCAGCCGCGGCCATCACCCGAATCCGTGAGCAGATCAGCATCCCCCTTATTGCCGATATCCATTTTGACGCGCGGCTGGCAACGGCCAGCATGGAACACGGCGCCCAGGGCATCCGGATCAACCCGGGCAACCTTGGCGGCACTGACAAGCTTGCCCGGGTAGTTGCCGCGGCAAAACAGCACAGGGTTCCCATCCGGGTCGGGGTCAACTCCGGCTCGGTTGAAAAGGATATCCTGCAAAAACATGGCCACCCCACGCCTGAGGCCCTGGTGGAAAGCGCCCTGCGTAACGTCCGGTTGCTGGAGGAGCTTGATTTTGACCAGATCAAGATTTCGATCAAATCCTCGGATGCGCTCACCACTCTGGAAGCATACCGGCTTTTGTCCAATCAATGCGATTATCCCCTGCATCTCGGCGTCACCGAAGCAGGAGGCCTCATTGCCGGCACAGTTAAATCCAGCGTAGCCCTGGGAATTTTATTGTATGAAGGCATCGGCGACACCTTCCGGATATCCCTGACCCGCGATCCGGTGGAGGAAATCCGGGTGGGCTACGAACTGCTCCGGAGTCTGCACATCCGCGAGAGGGGGCCGGAACTGATCTCCTGCCCCACCTGCGGACGCTGCCAGGTGAACCTGTTTTCCCTGGCCGAGCAGGTGGAGCGCCACATCCAGAACATCGACACCCCCTTGAAAATCGCGGTAATGGGCTGCGTGGTCAACGGCCCGGGGGAAGCAAAAGAGGCCGATATCGGAGTGGCGGGCGGCCACGGAGTCGGCATTATTTTCAAAAAAGGCCAGCTTTACAAAAAAGTACAGGAAGACAAACTCCTGGCCGTTTTTCTGGCCGAGATCGACGCAATGATTGAAGAAGCTCGCCAGAAGGCGCATAATCCGTAACCGATGGTCTTGCAAAAAGTTACGAAAGACAGTTCGTCATTC
>JAHJTI010000006.1 GCA_018829945.1 Pseudomonadota bacterium
GGCAACCGTGGTCCGGATAGCGCTGAAGAGGCGGTATTCCAGCTCCAGCCGTTTGTCCTGCGCGCCGGTGACCTTTTCCTCAAATTCCTTGAGTTCCGGGGTGATGAAACGCTCGGCGTTGACCAGCGTCTGCTTGCGGATGAAATCGTCGGGCACATTGGCAAGCTGCCCGCGGCTTATTTCGATGTAGTAGCCAAAGATCTTGTTGAAGCCGACCTTCAGATTGGTGATACCGGTGCGGGCGCGTTCACGGGCTTCAAGACCGAGGATCAGCGATTTGCCGTCATGCTGGAGGCTGACCAGATGGTCGAGTTCTTCGTTATAGCCGCGCTTGATGAGATTGCCTTCCCGCAGGGTCACCGGAGCATCCTCACGGATACCAAGGTCCAGCAGGGTGTGAAGTTCGGCCAGTTCGTCCAGGGTTGCGCCGAGGTCGGCCAGCAGTCCATGGGCTCCGGTCAGCATTTCTTTGATCATGGGCAATTGGGCCAGGGAACTTTTAAGCGCCGTGAGATCGCGACCATTGGCCGTACCTAGCACCACCCTGCCATTCAACCGCTCCAGATCATAGACCTTGGCCAGCAGTTGGCGGAGATCCTCCCGGAGACGGGGGGCGAGATACAGCTGTTCCACGGTGTCCAACCGCTGCCGGATGGGTTCAACCTCCTGCAGGGGAAAGAGCAGGTTTTTCTTAAGCAATCTCGCCCCCATGGGGGTTTCGCACAGATCCAGGGTGTCCAGCAGCGAACCCTCACGGGTCCCACCGGTGATGGTCTGGGTGAGTTCCAGATTGCGGCGGGAAGACTCGTCCATGAGCAGGACATTGTCGAATTCGATGGGGGTGAGCCGCTCGATATGGTCAAGGGCGGTTTTCTGGGTTTCCTGCAGATAGAGGAGCAGCCCGCCTGCCGCACCAATTCCGGCGCGCATCTCCTCGCAGCCGAATCCGGCCAGATTGACCACCCGGAAATGTTCCAGCAGGTTCTGTCGCGCCAGCTCCGGCTGAAAGCCTGAGGGCGGTCGCCCGGTCAGACAGCTTTGAGGCAGAAGGGTCAGCAGTTCGTCGGACAGGGGCGAATCTTCCCTTGGATCTTCCGGCAACAGGATTTCCGAGGGAGCCAGACGGCCGAGTTCATCGAGTAAAGATGTGAGATCTTCCCGTTCGCTCACCAGAAACTCGCCGGTGGAGAGATCAAGCAGGCTCAGGCCCCATTCTTTGCCCTTATGGCAGACAGCGGCAAGATAGCGGTTGTCCTTGTCGTCCAACAGTTGCTCGTCGGTGACCAGACCCGGAGTCACCACCCGGACTACTTCGCGGCGCACCACACCCTTGGCCTCTTTCGGATCCTCAACCTGCTCGCAAATCGCCACCTTGAAACCGGCCTTGATCATCTTGGCCAGATAGGAAGAAACCGCATGGTAGGGTATCCCGCAAAGGGGCACCCGGTTCTCGTCATCCTTGCTGTTTCTGGAGGTGAGGGTGATGCCGAGCACCTTGGAGGCGGTCACGGCATCATCAAAGAACATTTCGTAGAAATCGCCCAGCCGGTAAAAAAGAATGGAGTCCTGATGCTGTGCCTTGATCTCAAGGTACTGCTGCATCATGGGGGTGATTTTAACGGAGCCGGGTGTGGTCTTGGTCATGGGTTTTGCAGTAAGCCGTTGCACTATGGCAAGAATGGCTCCTAAAGATTAACGCAGAGGCGCACAGGAAGCAGAGAGAGGGAAAAACCATCGGAAAAATCTGTACCGTGCGACTTTCCTTCACGGATTGATAGGTGTTTTTGCCGGAAATGTCAAGAAAAGCTCACGGAAATTGCGGAGTTATGAAGTTTTGGAGAGAGGGATTTTGGAGTCAGGAGGAGTGAAAGTCCGGGAGCAGTCTGGCAAAGGTCTTGTCGATATGTTCCGGGATGGTGCGCACTTCGGCCAGCACAGTCATGTAGTTGTGGTCTCCGTGCCAGCGCGGTACGATGTGCCAGTGCAGATGGCTGGCGACGCCGGCTCCTGCGACTTCGCCCAGATTCAGGCCGATGTTGAAGCCGTCCGGCTGGAGATGGCGGCGCAGAATCGAGGTGCAGCGCACGAGCATGGCGGTCAGACCGTTGCTTTCCTCGATGCTCAGCGCTTCGATATCCGCGACATGCCGGGCCGGAGCCACCAGCAGATGGCCGTTGGCATAAGGGAAGCGATTCATCAGCACAACCAGCAGCCGATCCCGATAGAGGATAAGGTCCTCGATGGAATGGGGCAGATCCGGCGAAGCGCAGAAAAAACATCCTGTGCTGCCATTCTTGCCTTCGATATATTCCATTCTCCAGGGTGTCCAGAGAGTTTTCATAGTTTTGCCTGGATTTGATAAATTTGACAATGCAGGGTTTCGCCGACCTCCAGAATGGCGAAAGTACCGCCCCCTCCGGAGTAGCCGGTGCCGGTGAAACTGCCGGGATTGATATAGAGGATTCCGCCGAGGCGGTGGCATACCGGTTTGTGGGTGTGGCCGTAAACAATGCAGTCCGCTTCCGGGAAGATATCGATGAGGCGTTCTTCAAAATCATAGGTGTTGCCGACCTGGTGGATCAGGCCGATGGTGAAACCGCCCACCTGTATCTCCTTGTGGGTAGGCAGATGCTGGCAGGCGAAAGCAGAGCACATATTGCCGTGCACCGCATGGACCTCCTTGCCGGGAAAAGCGGTGAGGATTGTCGGATCGGTAAGGTCTCCGGCATGGAGGATCATGTCTGCGTCATGGAAGCAGGCCTCCGTGATTTTCCTGAACGTCTCGGTGGGACGGGAAAGATGGGTGTCGGAAAGGATGCCGATCTTAACAGGAGTCATCGTTTGCGCGCTGCGTCAGGTCAGGGTCAAAAGCTGTCATGGTTGCCATGGACTTCGGATATTTCAGTGTAGACGAGAAGGGGTGCAAATCGCAAGCAGAGAAAAAACGGAGTGTGCAAGCATTATGGAGTCAGCAGAGGTCGGAGCACCCCTTCGACTTGAGCCGCAGATAGTCCTGCAAGAACGAGGCGTTTGTCGCGACTGGTTTCGCCGCTGGCGATGGTCACGGAAGCCTTGGGGATTTTGAAAAGTTTGGCGAAAAATCGGATCACCGCTGCATTTGCCTTGCCGTCCACCGGAGGCGCGGTGATGCACAGTTTTACCGCATCGCCGTGAAGACCGGCGATGCGGGTACGGGACGATTTAGGCTGCACGTGGATGAACAGGCTGATCGAATCGGTGTCAGCCTGTTCCCGCAGATAGGTCACAGAGGCGATTCATCCGGGTTGAAACGGGGGGGCTTTTTCCCCTTGGCGTCCTCCAGGCTCTCGGCAAAAGAAACGGCCGGTTCGTGCTCTTCAAGAGGATCTTCAAGGCTGAACGCCATGTCGCCGTCAAGGTCCGGGAGAATGGCATCCTCGTCTTCATCTTCATCATCCATGCTCAAAATGTTTTTTGAGGCAGAGAGGGATGACGGCAGGGCAATATCCCGGGAATCAAAGCTTTCTTCTGTGTCATCGTCCCCGTCCCCTCTATTGCTGTCCGGGATGTCGATCTTGACGTAGAGATCGGAAAGGTCTGGTTCATCGGATGCAGCCGGGCTGCTGTCTTGAAGCGGCGGACGGGGTTCGGGTTCAACCGCGGCGCGGGCACGGGGGGTTGCGGCATACATGTTGACGCGGGAAGACTCAGACTGGCGGGGTGATGCACTGAAATGCTCCGCTGCCCTGGCATTGTCGGCGGGTTCCGTGTCCAGCATGTGCAGGTAGGATTTCAGCTGCTGGCGCAGTTCATCTCTGGCCTGTTCCCTCAGCGATTTGAGGTTTTCAATTTTCTTTTTCAATTCGGCAATTTCGTGATTGGCATCATCCCGGCGCAGGCGTGCTTCTTCCTGGGCCTCAGCCACGATGGCCTCAGCCTCTTCCCTGCTTTTTTCCTTCATCCCGTCGGCGACATTCTGGGCCGCGATGATGGCGCTCTGGAAAGATTTCTGCTGGTTCTGGTAGGTGGCCAGATCCTTTTCCATGGTTTCCAGCCGTCCTTTGAGCTTCTGGTTTTCTTCGGAAACCGTCTGGAAGGCCGCGGCGATTTTTTCCAGAAAATCGTCCACCTCTTCAACATCAAAACCGCGAAAACGGACATGGAACTGCTGGGATTGGATGTCTTGCGCTGTGAGTATCATGCCTCAGCTCCTTGATTATGCCTCAAAAAATAC
>JAHJTI010000052.1 GCA_018829945.1 Pseudomonadota bacterium
ACTCATTCAATTAGCACAGCAAAAAAAAGATTGCAAGAGAAAGCACACCGGAGAAACCAATGTCTACCAGCGGTAAATGGCCGAGAGAAAAAACTCCTTGGCCCGATAATCATGGCCTGAGGTCAACTCTGTGGTTGCGGAAAAAATGATCTGCGGAGCATATTCCACAAAAAACCCTCCCTTCCAGGTTTGCATGGCATACCCCAACTCATCATAGACAACTACATACTCAAGATCATAATAACGGGGAGCCCCGCGCCGAAACTGATCGTCTGAAAGCTGATGCTTGAAATACAGGCTGAAGCGGTTCTGCCAGTAATTCATCGGAGTCCAGTATGGGTGGTCGGAAGCGGCAAAACCGTCCGGCTGCATCGGACCGCCGCCTCTTCCCTCGGCACTGTCCTTGAAATCATACGTGTAACTGAATTTCAAGAATGCCGGATCAAAGAAAATCAGGTAAGCCGCCCACAAATCGTACCCTTTCAAGGTATTATCATCGGAAAAACTTGTATGAAGATACCCACCCCCCGCCTGAACGCTGGGCACCATATCCAACACGAAATCCGCCTTATAATTCTGCTGCACGATATTTCGATTCAGGCTGGCCAGGGTATCATGCACAACATCTCTGCCATAGGAAAGAATACCGATCAACCGGTCACCCAAACGGCCCTCCGCAGCCATATCGAGAAGAAGGGTGTCGGACTGACCATCCTCCAGCACTTCCGTACCGCCACCGCCACGCACAAGAAGATGCTCGTTGATGTTTGCCGCATAAGAAACAAGGGCGCGGGTTCCGCGAATTTTATCATTGTCCCCAGGATCCTGATAATCGACCCGGACAAGATTCACATTCAGGTCGTGCTGCAAATAAGGCGAATATTGCAGGCTGGTCTCGTGCCGACTTTTCCTGATCGATTTATACCCTTCCCTGCCTTCTTCCTTGAGATAACCGTACCCAAGAGCGACACGGGGTTGACGCTTCAACTCATTTCGCTGACTGGCCTCATCCAGCCCGGGGAAATCCTTTCCGGCTGCGGATATCTCCTCATAGAGTGCCGCCTCCCGGCCCAACTGTCCGAACCGACTGTAAATTCCGGCAAGATCAAACTGAAGGGAGGCGTCCGCAGGATATTCCCGCAGCAGTATCCTGAAATAATTTGCCGCAGCCAAATACTCACGATGCATCACTGCCAGTCTGACGGTTTTTTCCAGAGCAAACTGCTTGTGCCAACGATAACGGGCATACAACGGGACCGCCACCTGATTGACCGCGATTGCTCCGGGCCCCAATTCAAGCACAGCCCGGGGTTCCATCAACGCATCAACCACCGTCGGCCTGTCAACCTCGGCAACGGTCAAACGCTTCCAGAGGCCGGGCGCTTCGTCTTGAGGCAAAGACACGCCCTGCTCCCTTGCCTGTGCCGCAAGGCTGTCCGACACAGAGGGTTCCAAAAAGGCCTCATACACTGCAACACTCTGTTCCCACTCATGCTCCGCCCAGAGAGTCCGCGCTTTGAGCAAAAGCATATCCGGTCGCTCAGCGATTGACGGAAAGCGCATCTCCAACGCCTTGGCTTCGGCAAAACGACCCCGACTGAAAAGCAGATGGGCGAGTCGCACAACAGCATATTCCTGCTCAGGAAAATCCCTGACAATTCCTTGCCAGGCCTCAATGGCGGCGGCGATTTCGCCATTTTCCTCCCTGGCTGAGGCGGACAGAGAACGGATCGTAATGGATTCGGGATACTGCCGACTGGCAAATTCCGCTCTTTCGCGCAGTTCCGCAGTCAGTTCTTCATCTTTCAAAGCATTCAGAAAATCGATAACAAGGCCTTGGTCTTGACTGAAATCCGCCAGCACTTGTTGAAAAAGTGCGGCTTCCGCGACGCTCTTTCCTTGGGCACGATAAAGACGAAGCAAGAACAGATCTGCTTCGGGCTTGCCTCGCTGACCCGCCAAGGACACGGCCAATTGCTCGGATTCGGCATACCGGCCTTCGGCAAACAGCAGCCGAGCGCGGAGCAGATCAATTTCCCGACGCAGCAGCAACCGGTTTTCAGCGGTTACCGGCAACTCACCAAGCAACTGGGCCAGGATCTTGAGCGCATCCCCGGTTTCACCCTCAGCCCCCAGAAAACGCGCCTGCAACACCTTTCCGTCAACCGCCTCTTTCGCATCCTGCCGGTGCCCCTTGCCATCCTGATGCGTCAATTGCTCAAGCCAAACCCCGGCATCGGCAAAACGCTTTTCCTGAACAGCCTGGTCAAACAAACGAGACAGAACCGCATCATCCTGAGGATGGTAAAGATAGGCCTGCCGCAAGACCTGCTCCGCCTCATAGGGCAGACCACTCTGTCGGTACACCTCGGACAAGCCGAGAAGAGCTGCCGTGACAATCTCTCCATCACCCTTGTGCTTTACAAGCAGTTCGGCATAATATTCCTTGGCCGCGCCATAGGAAGCGGTCTCCGACAAAGCCTTGGCAATGAGCAGTTTGGTCTGAGGGGATTCATACAACTCGGGAAATTTTTCCTGTAGCCGAACAAGGTGAATCCGGGTTTTTCTGAGCAGACCAAGCCCGCCGGACAATTGCACACAACGCAGCCTGAATATGCCCTTTTGATCGGCTCCTTCCACAAGCTGTTCATACAGGGCCAGCGCTTTAGCGGAACGACCCAGCCGTTCATACACCAAAGCCTGACCTGCCAAAAGCTCCGGTGTTCTTATCCCCAGGGCCTCAAGGCGGGAAAACATATCCAGACTTTTAGACAAATCCCCGCGACTCAAGTACATGCGGGCAAGTTTATCAAGAACAATTCTGTTACCCGGCTCCATCCTGAAGAGAAACTCAAGCACTTCGAGGAGTTTTTGCCGACGCTCCAGATGCGCCCACATGGCGTTGGCCTCATCGTCATTGCCACCGGCCAGCAATGCCTTGGCCCGCTTAGCCAGAATTTTTGGATCATCAGGGGTGACGGCCAGAATCTGGTCATACAGGACTACCGCTTCCTGAATCTCACCGTTGGCCTCATACAGCCCGGCCCCACGCTCCAGATTCTCAAGATCCGGGGCCGATTCAAAACCGAGGCCGCGCACCATGGCCGTCACCTCGGTTTTGTTTCCCAGAGCGGCATGGATATCGATCACCTGCCGCAGGACCTCTTTATCTTCCGGCTTCAAGGAAATATAGCGCTCAAAATAGGCAAGCGCCTCTGGAAGACGGGAAAGGCCGGAATAAATCTGGCCAAGGCGCTTAAGCAGCTTGGGAGAGGAAGACTCTTTCTCAAAAAGAGGGAGAAGGTAGGCCAGGGCATCCTCCCCCCTGCCGCCCTTAAGATAATAGGCGGTCAACTGCTCTTTGGCCTCGGAACTCAACGAGGTGCGCGCCAACCGCTGCCAGTACTCAACAGCCTGCCCCTCGAGCCCTGATCTGTCATACGCCTGCGCTGTCTTGAGCAGGATTGCCGGATCAACCTGATTTTCCCGGGCAAGAACGGATAAATGCACCCTGGCTTTCCCGTAGGAGCCCATTTCAAAGTAGAGATTGGCCAATTCTTCACGCAAAGGGATACGACCAGGCTCCCGCTGGAGCAAGGTTTCCAGGATGACCGCAGCTTCAGCCTTCTTCTGCTGGGCAATAAGGGCAGAGGCCGAACCGCGCAGGGCCTGAAGATTTCCCGGCTCCCGCTGGAGAACCTTTTTATACAATTCCACAGCCCGGGCACTATTGCCCTGGCTTCTGCTCGCCTCTGCCAGGGCCAACAGATACTGAAAATTCCGGGGGGCCGCCTCAACAAGCGATTCAAGATGGGGGAGGGCGGTCTCTTCCCGTTTTAGCTGCAGGAGAATGGTGACCAGCTCCCAACGGGCAGCCTCAAGCCCCTCCCGCATGACCAGCAACGCCTCGTAAACAGGGACCGCCTCAGCAAGCCTCCCGTGCCGCGCCAACTCACGCCCCTGATCCCACAAAGCTTTCCAGGCAACATCCTTGTCTTCCTTGGTCTGGATGGTCCGCGCCGGAACAATCTGCTTTGCCTGCAACCCTGGGACCTCAGCCGCATAGACCGGAACACGAAGGCATATCCCTGACACCAGAAATAAAACCGCCCCAAAAACGAGGCTGTAATATCTCACTCGCGGGGCGGCCTGGAATGACAGAAGGGAAGATAGAAAGGTACGCAATCGGATAAGCATCAGCAAAAAGTGTCCTTTTGGCAACCGTAAAAAGGACCGGTTTAAGGAGCTAGAAAATAAGAAAATTTGGGCTAAAGCGCATAAAATTCGGCAATTTTTTCAACAACAAAACACTGCATCTCATCAGTGAGTTCCGGAAAAATGGGCAAAGCCAAGGTTTCAATCGCCGCCCGCTCCGACTCGGGAAACGAAACATTTTCGTATCCGAGACCAGCGACACATCCCTGCCGGTGAAGGGGAATGGGATAATATATTTCCGCGCCAACTTCCTTACTCTGGAGATGCCGGAGCAACCCATCACGGTCCCTGGCCCGGATGACAAACTGGTTATAGATATGATAGTCGCACCCTTCCCCCACCGTTAATCCCTCTGCCTGGTAAACCGCTTCGGGCAGAGAAACCGCGCCGTTTTCAAGCAGGCCGGTTTCGGCGAACAGACGACGATAGGTTGCAGCATTGCGGCGTCTTGCCCGGTGCCACTCGGGCAAACGGGAAAGTTTTATATCAAGAACCACGGCCTGGATGGGATCAATCCGGAAATTTCCTCCCACAACCCCGTGGTGATACTTGGGCGCCCCGCCGTGCACCCGGATTATCCTGATGCGCTCAGCCAGTTCCGGATCATTGCAGGTAATCAGCCCACCGTCTCCGATACCGCCAAGATTCTTGCTGGGAAAAAAGGAGAAACAACCCGCCTCGCCCATTGCGCCGGCCCGATGCCAAACAGTTTGATCGCCTGTTTTCATGGGATACACGGCGCCAATGGCCTGGGCAGCATCTTCTACCACCGGCAGGCCGTACTGTTTTGCCAGGGCAAGAATCGGCCCCATATCCGCGCATTGTCCATAAAGATGCACCGGGATAATCGCCTTGATCCGCTTATCACCCCGACCATCCTGATCCAGAGCCTCTGCCATCTTCTCCGGGTCGATATTGTACGTCACCGGATCGATATCGACGAAAACCGGTCGTGCCCCCAGCCTGAGGATGCAACCCATGGTGGCAAAAAAGGAGTAAGGGGTGGTCAACACCGCATCGCCGGGACCGATATCCAGAGCCATAAGCGCGGCAAGCAATGCATCGGTGCCGCTGGTAACGCCTATGCCATAGCCGGCCCCGCAGTAAGCGGCAATATTTTCTTCAAACTGCTCGACCTTGGGGCCAAGAATGTACTGGGTTGAATCAATGACCTCGGTGACCGCGGCAAGAATCTCGTCACGCAGGGGAGCCATCTGGCCATGTAAGTCTAAGAGAGGAACGCGCATATGTTCTTTTCCAGGTAGCGCCGAGGACGGCGGGTAAAATAACCATAACTATCCAGCTCGAAGCCGGAAAAATTGGCAAAGGGCAAGAAGGTAACTGTTCGGCAGTGCCGTAGCTGCTAGAAAGAGGCCCGCGAAGTGTGCTTGTGCACATGAGCAGGCCGATGACATCGCAGATGCGGTGCTGCCGAACAGTTACCAATCAGGAGCGCCAGGGGTTGAGGAACTCAGCAAGGAAATCTTTGATATCCGGGACTTCCTTTTCAAAATACTCCCGCATCTTCTTCAGGAGATTGGCTTCGATCTGCCGCACCCGTTCCCGGGAGATGTCAAACTGGTCGGCAATATCCTGCAGGGTGAGGGGCTCGTCGCTCAGCAGGCGGCTGGAAAGGATGGCCTTTTCCTTATCGTTCAAGGTCTCCCGCAGTTTATCGAGAACCGTACCCATCCATTCATGCACTTCCTTTTCCGCGACCCGTTCTTCCACGGTGGGGCCGACCATGGGCAGAAAATTCTTCTGCTCTTCATCCGACCCTTCCCGCACCGGACTTTCCAGGGAAACATCCCAGTTGTCCATGCGCTGGCTCATCTCAATGACTTCGCTTTCCTTCACATTGAGGCGCTGGGCCAGCAATTTGACCTCAGGAGCAAAGCCCTGCGATTCTAGCAGTTTTTTTTCTTTATTCAAGCTGAAAAACAATTTACGCTGGGCCTGGGTGGTGCCGATCTTGACCAGCCGCCAGTTATCCATAATAAACTTCAAGATATAGGCCCGTATCCAATAGGCGGCATAATAGGAAAATTTCACCTGCCGATAAGGATCAAACTTTTTCACCGCCTGCACCAGACCGACATTGCCCTCCTGGATAAGATCAAGAAAGTTCTGCATCCAGTATTTCTGAAAATCCATGGCCACCTTGACCACCAGCCGGAGGTTGGAGGTCACCAGCTTGTAGGCTGCTTCCGGGTCGCCTGTTTCCTGAAAATGCTTGGCCAACTCGTCGGTCTCTTCGCGGGTCATGAGCTTGTATTGGCTGATTTCCTGCAGATACCTATGGAGGCCGGCATTGCCCAGGGCCGGGAGATGATCATCATCCGGCAGGGCAACAAGGGGATGCAGCACTTTCTGCGCATCCTCTTCATCTTTGGTTATTTCAAGAACTTCCGGGTCATCTTTCATGTGGGTCATTATTAATAGAACCGCGTCAAAGGTCAATCTCTTTCCACAACAGCCCGACCCTTCTCTCCCCTTCCCCATGCTTCATGGGAATCACTGGAAAGCGCCGAGCCCTTTTTAAATTTGCCTTTCCAAGGCTATCTTTTTATGATAGATAGCCTCTTCTGTGGAATCAGTACATTTTTCCGCATACTTGCATGTTTTTAATACATGCCTGACAAAAAACAGGACGTTCTCAGCCCACCATGGAAAACATTCGAAATTTCAGCATAATCGCCCATATTGACCACGGAAAGTCCACCCTGGCCGACCGTTTCATCCAACTATGCGGCATGGTGACCGACCGCCAGTTCCACGACCAACTCCTCGACAGCATGGATATCGAGCGGGAACGGGGCATCACCATCAAAAGCCAGGCGATCTGCCTTCCTTACCGGGCCAAAAACGGCAAAGACTACATCCTCAATCTCGTTGACACCCCAGGGCACGTCGATTTCAGCTACGAAGTCTCCCGGGCACTTGCCTCATGCGAGGGAGCGTTGCTGCTCGTCGATGCGGCCCAGGGCATTGAAGCCCAGACTCTTGCCAATCTCTACCTGGCCATGGAACATAACCTGGAAATAATCCCGGTTATCAACAAGATCGATCTTCCTTCCGCAGACCCGGAAGGAGTTGCCCTGCAAATCGAGGAAGATCTTGGCTTGGACGCCAGCCACATCCAGCTCTGTTCGGCAAAATCAGGCCTGGGCGTCGATGCGGTACTTGAAGCAGTGGTCAATCTCCTGCCCCCACCCAAGGGTGACCCGGAAAAGCCTCTGGAGGCGTTGATCTTTGACGCCTTCTACGATCCGTTCCGAGGGACCATCATCTCCTGCCGTATCTTTGAAGGGCGGATCAAAGCCGGGGACACCATGCTCTTCATGGCCAACAATGCCGCCTACCGGGTCGAAGAGGTCGGTTTTTTTCGCCTGAGCCGCGAACCACAAAAAGAACTGAGTGCAGGCCAGGTCGGCTACATCATCGCCGGAATCAAAAACATCACCGATACCAGGCCCGGAGACACCATCACCCTGAAAGATCACCCCTGCGCCAAACCCCTGCCGGGGTTCCAGGAGATCAAGCAGGTGGTGTTTTCCTCCATCTATCCCGTCTCCACCGACGACTACGAAATCCTGGCCACGGCCTTGGAAAAGCTCACCCTCAACGACGCCTCCCTCTCCTTCCAGAAGGACGCGTCCACAGCGCTGGGCTTCGGCTTCCGCTGCGGATTCTTGGGGTTGCTTCACCTTGAGGTAGTCCAGGAGCGGTTGGAGCGGGAATTCGACCTCTCGCTAATCCTCACCGTGCCTTCAGTAAACTACAAAATCTTCCTCAAGGACGGGACCATGAAAGAGGTGGACAACCCGGCCCATTACCCGGACCCGACCACCATCGAGCACATTGAGGAGCCTTTTATCAAGGCCACCATTCTCATTCCGGAACGCTACATGGGCGTGGTGATGACCCTGTGCATGGAACGACGCGGCGAAAACACCCATTACCACTACCCCATTCCCGGCCGGATCGAATTCACCTGCGAACTGCCCCTCGGGGAAATCATCTACGATTTCTACGACCGGCTCAAATCCGTCACCCAGGGGTACGGCTCCTTTGATTATGATCTCCTGGACTACCGGGAAAGCGATCTGGTCAAGCTGGACATCATGGTGAACGGCGAACGGGTAGACGCCCTCTCCCAACTGGTGCATCGCAACAATGCCAGGGCGCGCGGGCTCCATGCCTGCGAGAAACTGAAAGAAGAAATCCCGCGACAGATGTTCAAGATCGCCATCCAGGCTGCGGTGGGCGGCAACATCATCGGAAGGGAAACCATCTCCGCCTTGCGCAAGGACGTCCTGGCGAAATGCTACGGCGGCGACATCAGCCGCAAGCGGAAACTTCTGGAAAAACAGAAGGCCGGAAAAAAACGGATGAAAACCGTGGGGAACGTGGAA
>JAHJTI010000053.1 GCA_018829945.1 Pseudomonadota bacterium
AGTCAAGTTTCGCACCCCTTAATGGGTGCAAAACGGCAAACCGACTGGTTTAGCGTGTCAATAAAAGACTGAAAATCGTCTTCAATTTCAAAAAGTTCAAAGATTTTTGAAAAACTTATTTGGAACAAACCTTTAAAGAACTGCCAAATTCTTTGGGCATATGTAAACGTAGCTGTTTTGTCGGCAAGTTCTTCAAACAAAGGGCCAACGCCCATATAATGTTCTTTCTCATTCAAATAATTGATGACCGCATATCGTATGAAGCTTATGGTTGTTGCACATACCTGGGATTGAAAGCTATTACTGGCATCTTTACCCAGAGAAAGAAGTTGTTTGCTCTCCTTGAAGAAAACTTCGCATGCCCAGCGTTTGGTATATTTCTTGATAACCGTCGCAGCCTGAAGGCTTGTATGGGTGCTCAGGAAAGCTACCCACTTAGGTTCTTTTTTCTTTTTCTTTCCTTTGACCGCCGATTCTTCAGGTTCATTGTACCCTTTTACAAACACGATAATGATGGGATCGCCGGACATCGTTACCTTAACTTTTTTTAAGAATAAGCCAGTGCGCTTGCTTTTGCTAAGATCCTTTTTCACTTTCTGATACAGTGCTGAAAGCCGGTATTTGTTGCCTTTGTATTCATATAGTACCTTGCTGTCTTTCAACCGACAAATGACATGAAGTTCTTTTTTAATCTTGCCAATAGCCTGTATGAATGAAGGCCATGCATACCAGCTGTCAAAAAGGACATATCCGGCTTGCAAACCCTGAGATACAGCGCGTTCAATCATTCTCAGGGCCAGATCGAGTTTGGTGTAATGCAAGGCTTCAAGGCTCATCTGCCCGCTGATGCTTCGGGGATCGCTATCGTTAACAAGGGGACTTTTTTGATGGCGTCGGTTGCTGACCCAATACGAAAAGTCCAAAGGATAATAACCACCGCTGGTAAAAAGACCCAGGCTGACAATGCAAAAACCCAAAATGCTTCGGCCAATACTGTGATCATAAATGTAGGAAACATTTTCCATGAGTTTGCCGCGTTTGGGAATCGGCGTATCATCAATAATAAAATAAGTGTCTTCAATAGACGCTTGATCAAATTGGAGCTGGTTGCTGATTTCTTGCATGACTTTATATAACAATGATCGCCAGCGGTATGTCCGGGTCTTAAATCGATAGAATGTATCTTTGCCGGCAACAGACCATTGATGCCATTTTTTGTTGCAAAAGCTATTCACCGTTTTCAGCCGAAGAAGCGGGAGAACAAACAGGATCAATAAAATATGAGAGGCTGGATAACCGTCTCTTTTAATGATGTTACTTTTGCAAAGCCATGTTTTGAATTTCAAAGAGCAGAAAGCACGATCGATTTTGATATCGAAATTATTTTGACCGTTTCTCAGGTAATTTTCAATTTCACCTTTGAAATTTTGACATTTTGTGGTAATCATATCGCTGGACTCCTTTTGATGGTTTTTGTTTTAATTTCAGCGAATTAAACATACCACAAAATGGAGTCCATTACTACTTTTAATACTAATACTTTCAGCTAAAATTGAACCTAAATCACACTGTTAGGGTGCGAAACATGACTTATAATAACAGAATTGTTAAAAACTGTAAAAATGGAATATAAATAAGCCAAATATTCCGGTTTTCGCCGGAGCTGGCGCTTTCATTTGCGATGATCGCATGATCCGAGGCCAATTTAGTCAATAGGCCCAATCCTCATGGCTGACCGGCAACCGATTTAGTTGTTCCAGATAGAACTGCCACTTCGGCATAAAACGATCCATCAACGCCCTGAAGCGGTCGTTGTGGGTTGGTTCTTGCAAATGGGCCATTTCATGCACAACGATATATTCAAGGCACTCCGGCGGCTTTTTGGCAAGCTCTGTGTTAAGACGAATGTGTCCCGCACTGTGGTTACAGCTTCCCCATTTGGTTTTCATTCGCTGCACAAAGAACCGTTTTACTTTTATACCCAATAATGGCTCCCATTTAGCAATCAGGGGCGGAACGGCGTTTTTAAGCTGCTCGCGGTACCACCCTTCCATGATGTCCTTTCTCCTTTTTTCATCCGTACCCGGGCGCGCCTGCAACAGTATCCGGTTGTGTTTCAATTCTACAAATGGCGCCTGGTCGCGTTCAGAGATCTTTAAAAGATAGCGCTTGCCCCAGACGTAGTGACTCTCGCGGTCCAGGTATTCACGAGGGGTTTCTCGATCTTGTTCCTTAAGATTCTTCTGTTGCTGCTTGATCCAGCCAAGTTTGGAAATGGCAAAAACTCGAATGGTGTCAAGATTCATACGCATTGGCGCAGAGATGCGCACCCGGCCGGTCGGGGGATGGACGCTCAAATGGACATTTTTGATGTCCTTAAGCACCACGTCCACCATGATATTTCCCAGCTTGAATTGCCTGACCATCAGTATTCTTTCTGCGCTTTGATGATAAGAAATATACGTTCCACTTCGGCCTCGTTTTGCAATACCTTGTACAATGCCGCCTTGATGACTTGTTCTTTTGGGCCGCCATTGTCACGCCAATCATCCGGCCGAACTTGTCTGATCGTTTGGTCAATCTGAAGGGCAAGGTTCAAAGTCGGATCGCCTCCATTTCCGAATTCAGCGAGGGCTTCTGCTACACTATCTCCCTTTTCGGACTTGCCGTTGCCCTGCTTGAGATTGTTGTAAAGGGAGCGTTTACCAGGTGTATCCAACGTTTTGGGGGTATCATCCGCCTTTCCCGCTTCCACCTTCCGCGCCAGTTCAGCGATGCGTTTGAGGTATTCCTCATACTCGATCGCTTTTGCCTTGCGGGCGGCAATGATTTCGTTCAGCAGGGCCGACATTTTTTCATAATAAACCGGGTCGTTCAGGTGTTCTTTGATGATCTTGCGGCGAACATTGTTCTCGATAGTCTCGGCAATGGCGTTTTTATTACCTTTTAATCCTCCGAGTTGGGTTGCGATTGCATTGGCGATGCCGGTTTTCACAATTAAATCAAGCAGCGACATCCCATCGAAGGGTGAAATTTTTCGCGGTTCATCGGCCTCGATATAGGTGTCGATCAGATGCCGCATATCGGCTTCATAGGCTTTGAGGTCGAGACTTTCGCCGCTGGCCTTGCGGATGATCTCGCGGACGTTCAGAAAATGGTCGCGTTGCTGTTTGATTCTGTTAATGTCAGCTGAGCTGTAACCGGCCGGTTCCAATTCATCTGAGATATTGGCATAGGCCCGCACCATGACGACGGTCGCTTTATAAAGCGCTGCGCGTTGCGGCTCGCGTTCCTGCAGGTCGGTGGAGATCTCCGTATTGCCGCAGAAATAGTGGATGTGTTCCAGCTCGCCCTTGGGCGGTTCCACCGGCTCGCACAGCAGGGCGAGCGCCTCCAGGGCATGATCCAGGCGTTCCTTTCCCTTTTTGAGTCGCTCCTGCAGCAGCACCTCCGGAGCTGCTCCGCCCGCACTGTGATCCAGCTCGGAGGTATATACCGCAATAGCGTTTTCGACCTTCTTGAACAAGTCTTTGTAGTCCACAATATAGCCAAAATCCTTGTCCTCGCCGTCCAGCCGGTTCGTGCGGCAGATAGCCTGAAACAGGCCGTGATCCTGCATGGACTTGTCAATATACAGGTAGGTGCAGGGCGGCGCATCGAAACCGGTAAGCAGCTTGTCCACCACCACAAGCAACTTCATGTTCGTCGGCTCTTTGGTGAACAGGCTCTTGGCTTGCTCCTCGTATGTCTCTGTTTTAGTCATACCCGGTTTGGCGTTTACCTCTTTGAGCAGTTCGCTATAGGTGTTGTAGATAAACTGCCTGTCGGTCTCTGTGTTCGCTCCGGTCTCCTCCTTGGTCACATCCTGAGCCTGCGGATTGTAGGATGTCACCACCGCGCATTTGCCTTTAAAGGGCGTCTTCTGAAACAGGGAAAAATACTTGCAGGCCTCATAAATACTCGATGCTACCAGGATGGCATTGCCGCGTTCGCCGGACAGTCGCGGCTTTATACTGAAGTCAAAGATGATATCACTCACCACGCGGTCCATGCGAGCCTTGGAGCTGAGCACGTTCTGCATGGTACCCCACTGCTTCTTCAGCTCGTCCTTCTGCCATTTATTGAGCCCCTTGGTCTTGGCCTCGAACCACGCATCGACCTTGTCTTTGGAGCCAAGGCGCTGGTCAATATCCCGCGCTTCATACACCAGGTCGAGCACCACCCCGTCTTCAACACCCTCGCTGAATTTATAGGTATGGATATAGCCGCCGAAAACCTCCAGGCTGGTTTTCTTGTCTGTTTGCAGCAACGGCGTGCCGGTAAATCCGATAAAGACCGCATTTTTCATGACAGCCTTCATCGTCTGATGAAGCTTGCCGCTTTCGGTTCTATGGCATTCGTCCACAAACACAAAAAGTTCGCCCTCTGTCCGGCAGGGCTGCTCCTCCAGTTCCTTGATGAACTGTTCGAAATCTTTCACGTCCTTCCGGCCGAACTTGTGGACCAGCGAACACAAAAGGCGCGGCTTGGTCTGGCTGAGCTGGGTCATCAGGTCGCGTCCGCTGCCAGTGCGATAGATGGCTTCCCCCACCTCGGTAAAAATCCGTTCGATCTGTTTGTCCAATTCATCCCGGTCGGTGATGACGGCTACGCGGGCGTTGGGGTTGTTTTCCAGGATCCACTTGGCCAGCAGCACCATGACGATGCTCTTGCCGCTTCCCTGGGTATGCCAGATGATGCCGCCCTTGCGCCCTCGCACATGTTGCTGAGCCGCCTTGATGCCGAAATACTGGTGCACGCGCGGCAGCTTCTTTACGCCGCCGTCGAATAATACAAAGTCGTGCATCAGCTCGATGAAACGATCCTTGGCGCACATCTTGAGCAGATACTTGTCCAGTTTGAAGCGAGAGTCGTCCGCTTCGTCCTCCTTCCATTTGAGAAAATATTTCTCCGGCGTTCCGATGGTTCCATATTGCAGTCCCTCGGAATCGTTTCCGGCCAAAATGAACTGCACCGTGCTGAAAAACCACTCGTTGAACTCGGGCTTCTGGTTGGAAAGGTTCTGCCGGATACCGTCACCAATGCTGACACGGCTGTTTTTCAATTCCAGCACTCCGACAGCAATGCCGTTAACGTAAATCACGAGGTCGGGCCGTCGTTCGTGATTGCCCTTGAGCGTCACTTCCTCGGCAATGGCGAAGTCGTTCTTATCTGGTTTTTGCCAGTTGATGAGGTGGACGGTTTCCGTAACCTTGCCCGCTTCGATCTTTACCGGCACCCCGTATCGCAGCAGGTTGTATACCGCATGATTGTTGCTGTAAAGACCGCGGCTGTAATTGCTGGCTTCGGTACGCAGCTTGTGGGTTG
>JAHJTI010000054.1 GCA_018829945.1 Pseudomonadota bacterium
AGTCCCTGTTGTTCAACTGGGATAAGCTGTAAATGGCCGGAATTTTCCCCGGCGCAGATATTGGTAAGGCGACGTTATGAAATGTCCGTATTGCGGTCATCTTGAAAACCGGGTTGTCGATTCCCGCCTGAACAAGGACTTTACCATCACCCGCCGCCGTCGGATGTGCGATGCCTGCAGTCGCAGGTTTACCACCTATGAACGCCTCGAAGTGACCATGCCCATGCTGATCAAGAAGGATGGTCGGCGCGAGGCCTGGGACCGGCACAAGGTTGTGGAAGGGTTGCAAAAGGCCTGCGAGAAACGTCCGGTCAGCATGGAGCAGATCGATGAGTTTGTCGATTCCCTGGAGCGGGAGCTTCAGGATATGGGCGAACGCGAGATTCCGGTGAAACTCGTCGGGGAACGGGTTATGGACGGATTGCGGAAGCTCGATGGCGTGGCCTATGTTCGTTTCGCCTCGGTATATCGCCAATTCAAGGACTTAAGCGAGTTCATGGCCGAATTGAAGGACATGCTGGGCGGCCCTGAAGAAACACAGGAATGAAAGAGAAAGACGACAGCGTTTGGATGCAACTGGCCATCAGGGAGGCGAGAAAAGGGATGGGCCGCACCTCGCCCAACCCATGTGTCGGCGCGGTGGTTGTCAAAAATAACACGCTTGTGGCCACGGGTTTTCATCGGAAGGCAGGGACCCCCCATGCCGAGGTGCATGCTCTACGCGCGGCCGGGGAAAAAGCCAGGGGCGCTACTATATATGTGACCTTGGAGCCCTGCAACCATACAGGGCGAACCCCTCCCTGCACTCAGGCCATTCTGGCCGGCGGGATCAAACGGGTGGTGGTCGGAATGCTCGACCCCAATCCGCTTGTGGCGGGAGGAGGCTGCACAACTCTGACTGCGCATGGCCTTGAGGTTGTGCACGGTGTGCTGGCCGAGGAATGCCGCAGCCTGAACAGGCCCTTTATCAAGCATGTGACCACCGGGTTGCCGTGGGTGATCATGAAGGCCGGGATGAGCATGGATGGCCGGTTGGCTCTTAGTTCCGGCGAAAGCGGCTGGATTACCGGCGAACAATCCCGAAAACAGGTGCATCGGCTGCGGGATCGAGTGGACGCCATTCTTGTCGGCAGCGGTACGGCCCTGATCGACGATCCTGCTCTTACCACCAGATTGCCGGGTCGTCGCGGCAGGGATCCATTGCGGATTATTTTGGACACCGCACTCAGATTGCCGCCTACTGCCAAATTGCTGCAGCAGGCCTCCTTTGCCGCAACCTGGATCTTTTGCGGGCCGGATGCGGATGTCGATCGGGCCGCCGCTCTGGTTGGTGCAGGTGCGGTAATCAAGCCGGTCAGGCTCAATGGAGCAGGACAAGTTGATCTTGGCGCGGTTCTGTGTGAACTTGGCAGGGAACAGATTACCAGCATTCTGGTAGAAGGGGGCTCCCGGGTGCATGGCGCTTTTTTGCGGGACGCTCTGGTGGACGAGGTGAATATCTTTGTTGCACCGATCTTTATCGGCGCGGATGGGATTCCGCTTCTGGATTCCCTCGGCCTGAAAAAGATTGCCGATGCACCCCGCTTTACCACCACCAGGGTGCGACGGTTCGGTAAAGATGTGCTGATTGAAGGGCTGATAGAAAATAAACGTTTATAGCTGAGGCTCTTGCACAAGGTTTTATTGTGCTTCGACAGGGCTCTCCTGAGCTTGTCGAAGGGCTCGGCATGAACGGAAGAAACTATAATGATTTTAAGTTGGCAACCGTCGCCGTTGGCACTGCTCGCCCTGAGCTTGTCGAAGGGTGTTCTTCTGTTTTTGCAAGATGCTGTGTAAAGCTGACAGTTTAGGAAAGGACATGTTTACCGGAATTATACTGGGGAAAGGCAGGATACTTGAGAAACGACCGGTCGGTGGCGGAATGCTCTTTGCTATTGCTGCGGATTTTGATCTGTCCGACCCTGAGGAAGGCGAGTCCATAGCGGTCAACGGCGTTTGCCTGACTGCCAAGGAGATAAGTTCCAGGCGTTTTCTCGTCGATGTTTCGCCGGAGAGTCTGACCCGCACCAACCTCGGACAGTTGGCGGTCGGGAGCGTGGTCAATCTGGAACGCGCCCTGCGGCTTACCGACCGTCTGGGCGGGCATATGGTCAGCGGACACGTTGACGCCACCACCCCTTTGTTAACCCGTCAGCCCCTTGGCGATTTTGTGCTGTTCAGTTTTCAGGTGCCCGCAGGGTGCGGCAAGTATATCATCGAAAAAGGCTCCATCGCCATTGACGGCATCAGTCTTACCGTCAACAGCATCGACGCGAAAGCCTTTTCCGTCTCCATCATCCCCCATACCCTCAGTATCACGACTCTGGGTGCGCTGAAACAGGGGAGCGTGGTGAATATTGAAGTGGATCTTATCGGCAAATATGTGGAAAAATTGCTCTCCGCCAAGGATGCTGAAGGCGGGGGTGTTGAATCAAGAATTAATTCCGCTTTTTTGGCTGAGCACGGTTTTTTGAAATAATACTCAGGCAGCCAACAGGCGGCGAAGGTTTCAGGTGAATGAAGATGGCGGTAAGTTCCATTGAAGAGGTGATTGACGAGATCCGGGCCGGAAAGATGATCATTCTGGTGGATGACGAAGATCGTGAGAATGAAGGCGATCTGTACATGGCCGCGGAAAAGGCCACGCCCGAGGCGATCAATTTCATGGCCACCCATGGGAGGGGCCTTATTTGTCTGACCCTGACCCCGGATCATCTGGAGCAGTTGCAGATTCCCATGATGGTGCAGAAAAACAAATCTCCCTATGAAACGGCCTTTACAGTCAGCATTGAGGCCAGCACCGGAGTCACCACCGGCATTTCGGCGGCGGACCGGGCCCGGACCATTCTGGTTGCGGCGGATCCCGATGCCAAGCCCACCGATATCGTCAGTCCGGGTCATATTTTCCCTCTGAGGGCTCGACGGGGCGGGGTTCTGGTCCGTACCGGCCAGACCGAAGGCTCGGTTGATCTGTCCCGTCTTGCAGGATTGAATCCTTCCGGGGTTATCTGCGAGATCATGAAGGAAGACGGCACCATGGCCCGGATGCCCGATCTCGAGATTTTTGCCGAGCAGCATGGACTTAAAATCGCCACCATCGCCGACCTGGTCGCGTACCGTACCCGCGAGGATAAGCTGGTTCATCGGGCTGCCGAGGCCAAGATACCGACCCGCTACGGCGAGTTCAGAACCATTGTCTACACCAATGATGTCGACGAACTCGAACATGTGGCCCTGGTCAAGGGGGAGATCGATTCCACCCAGGAGATCATGGTTCGGGTGCATTCCTCCTGCCTGACCGGCGACGTCTTCGGCTCGAAGCGCTGCGACTGCGGCGGGCAGTTGCACAGCGCCATGCGCATGGTGGAACAGGAAGGAACAGGGGTTGTCCTCTACATGCAGCAGGAAGGCCGTGGCATAGGTCTGATCAACAAGATCAAGGCCTATGCCCTCCAGGAAGATGGAATGGACACGGTTGAGGCCAATGTGCATCTCGGGTTTAAGGCCGATCTCCGCGACTACGGGATCGGCGCTCAGATTCTCCGGGATCTTGGCGTCCGCAAGATGCGGCTGATCACCAATAACCCCAAGAAGATCGTCGGCCTTGAAGGCTACGGGTTGAAAGTCACGGGGCGTCTGCCCATTGAGATGGAC
>JAHJTI010000055.1 GCA_018829945.1 Pseudomonadota bacterium
GGTGACGGTGAAGAAGAGGCTTGACGCCCCGTCTTCATACCGGAGAAACGGCTCAAGCTCGCCAAACCGCGCGTCCCCGAGAATCTGCCGGATCATACCGGCGTTGAGGAAGGTGTGGAGCTGTCTGGCTTCCTGATAAGCCTGTCGGCGGCCATCATCACCGTTTACTATAAAATCGAGCATGTCCGGGCTGAGGCTGTTGACATTGATCCCTTTCTCATGATTGTGGACGGTAAACACCGCTTCCGGCCGGAACTTCCCGGCCAGAAGCCCGGTGCCCCGGAGCAGAAAAAATTCCGCCGGATCTTCGATTCTGCCGTTTCGAGGAATATGGGGTTCGGGCAGGTGCATGTAGTATTCCTGTTCAGCGCCGTTCAGCCGTAGCAAATTATCCGGGTCCCGCCAGTCCTGCAGGGAATCGATGACAACGCTTGCCTGCTTCACGGAGAGTTTCCGGTATCGCAAAAAAAGCTCCAGCAGCCTAGGATCACCAGTGTTGAGATCTATCTTGCCGGACTCGTTGGAAGCATAGTACCTGACCTGACCGCCCTTCAAAGAATACGTATACTGGAGCCCGGGCGCCAGCCGTCCGTATTCGCGTTCCGCCTCAAGAGCGACGGGTTTGTCCATGAGCCTGAACAGCGCGATATTAAAACCTGCCTCGGCCAAAATGGCCGCCCGGTCGCGATCCCTGGAATTGGCGGCGATCCGCTGTTCGGTGCGGACATCCAGGCTGAGCTGCGAAGCGAGAAAACTGGCCAGCAGCAGCACCATGATGACAACCAGCAGGGCAAAGCCCTGATTATTGCCAACACACTTTCCAATCGACAGGCGACATTGGGTAATCGATACCATAGTCTTCAGCGCTTTTCAAGCCTGACGGTTTCCAACTCACCGTCTTTACTGCCAATTTTTTTCAGCACGAATTTCTGCCCCTGAACCATCACCTCGCCAGCGCGATCCGCCCCCCGCAACTCATGCTCAAGGGCCTGGGCTTCCCGCAGGTCCGTGGCGCGGCCTTTTTCCAACCGAAAGATATTGGCGTTCGATTGGGAAAAATTCTGCAGAACCGCCACATATGCCAGGCTGAGAATGAGTACGGCAACAAGCACTTCCAGCAGGGTAAACCCCTGTTGCTGGGGATAATTACCCAAAATTTTAAAATGTGCCTTCCGCATCCTCGATCCTATTGCTCCATTCCGGAAAATGTCGGCGTCACGCCGGGCGGCAGACATTTGGGAAAAAAGGCGAACTCTTCCCCGCCAAGACTGACGACCACCCTGCTTTTTTCCGGTTCATAGCCCAGAAGCACAGATTTTTCCGAATCGTACATCTTTGCCATCTCGTTGAACTCGGGCAGATACTTCTCGCCGTAGTTCGCATTGAAATAATCGACTTTTTCAAGGTAATAGAGGGCTTGCTCGTCGGGATTGACCCGGTACACCGCAAGCACCGTGCCCGCATCTCTGTGCAGCAGGGGCTGACGGGTAACAATGCGCAGCACTCCGTCTCCCCCGGAGATCAACACCTTGCCGAAACGCAAATCGTACCAGGCCCCGTTCACCTGCCGCCGCAGGAGACTGAGCAGATTCTTCTCCCGGCCCATGGTCTCCAGATGCTTTCCGCCCCGGGCGCTGAATGTGATCCCCACATTGAGCACCGAATAAATCATGGTGGAGACCATGCCCAAAAGCACCACGGCAATAAGCAGCTCAAACAGGGTGATACCGTGCTGGCCGCACAGCGTTCTGGGGAAAAACGGTGATACAGGTCGCCTTTTGTCCGTCATTGCCGCACCGGGATGCCGGTGAGCGGGTCGATGCGGAACTCCTGGGAGCGGCGACCGCTGCGGGACACCATCCTTCCCGGGGTGGCCAAGCCATCCGGATAAAAAACCAGGGTTTCCGGCCTGAGTTCAAACACCGCGCCCCCGGAAAGCTCGATCTCTTTTTTTTCCTCCACCGCCCCGCTGAAAAAGAGCAGATGGGCGGAAGGATCGTAACGCATCGCCACCACCCCGCCCTTGCTCACCGCCATAAGCCGGGCGTAGCGGGTAGCCGCGACCAGAGCCGCCGTCTGCTTGCGGAAACTCAACTTATCGAGAAAACGGCCAGTGGCCGGAGCAACCACCCCGGCCATGATGCCGAGCAGGGCCAGGAC
>JAHJTI010000056.1 GCA_018829945.1 Pseudomonadota bacterium
GGCTCAGCACGAACGGAAATCAATATATCAAGACACCTTCCGTTCGGCCTGAGCCTGTCGAAGGGCAATGGTAGTTTTATTCAATCATTTTAGGCCCTTTGAGACAAGAAAAACCCTTAAACCAGCGCCATTCGAGACATCCCCATTTTTTCTACTCCCCCAGCTCACTGATGTTCGGCCTCCCTTCCTCCGTTGACACTCCAAACATCATCCCTGCCGCCACCAGCCCAAGGGTGCCGGGCAGTATCTTCGAATTCCGGAATCCGAACGTTTAGAGCGAATACTTTGCCAATGGCAATTGAGTCAGCTCTACGTTGTTTTTTAGCCGCTCAAGATTTGCCATTGCAATTTTTGCGTCTCTGCTCGGTGTTTTTCGGGTTTTCTTGATAAACCCATGCAAGAGCACAAGGTCGTTGTCCGGTGTTTTTACAAACAGTACGCGGGCGGACTCTTTACCGCAATCTACGCGCAGCTTGTAAATGGTTCCTTTATACCCCCATATCTTCGGGTTGAGAATTTTCAAGCTGCTGCAACTGTAGATGTCATTGAGCTCAGCATAGGCTTGCATTTTTTTACAGATAGCAGCGGCGAGTTTGCCGGAAACCGCCTGCAAAAATAGTTCGAACTCCGACAGTCCATTATTGTCTTGTATACTGAGTATCTTCATGTGGCCACTTCCCGGTTTCCTTCTCCTTTCTCCAGCTCATTTCCCATCCCCGGCTGACTCCCCTCCCTTTTTTTCTCCAAACCCCAGGGTAATCCAGAAAACCCTGCCCAAAGAGCGCAATGGCTGACTCGGACGGATCAGATGATGCAACTCGTGTATGGGCGGCTTCCCTTCTTCCGCCGACAGACCGAACATGAGCCCGGCCGCAGCCAGGCCGACACAGCCTGCGATGAAAAAACAGAGCCTGAACCCAAGCATCCCCAGATGGTCGATGAGCAACCCGGCCACAATCGGGGGCAAGCCGTTGGCAGTGGAGATTCCAAGAATCCAGAGACTGGTATAGGCCACCCTTCCCTCGTCGCGCACCCGGCAGAGCATGCCCCGGGCGCTGACCATGGTGAAAGCGGCATTGAAAATCGCCGTAAAAACGACAACCGCCACCGCCAGCACTCCGGTTATCTTGCCGCCCGGCAGCAGCCCCCACCAAGAGAAAGCCACCAGCGCATGCGCTGCCAGAAGCTGGATCATGGCCGGAACACTGCCGAAGCGGTCCGCTGCCCTGCCCCAGAAACGGACGGTACAGGCCACCCCGATTCCGCCTGCGGCAAGAAGCAGCATGATCCTGGTTTCGGAGTAGAAGAGCATGTCGCGCAGATACATCACCGAGGCGGCATTGAGCCACATGAGCGAGGCGGCCCCCAGCATGGCGAGGAAGAAAAAACGGCGGTACTCACGATCCGCCAGCGCCTGACGCAGAGCGGGCCGATGACCGGAAACCCCGAGATCCGCTCCCGCGCCGCTCTCTCCGCCCGGGATCTTTCTGAGAAGCTGCACGCTCCACAATCCCGCGCCAATTCCTGCCCCGTAGAGCAGGAAAAACCGGCTCAACCCCTGCCCCAGACCAAGGACCAATCCCATGCTGAGGGTAACGGTAATGATGACCACCTGACTCATGGCGGATTCAATGGAGAAATAGGAGCCAAGCTGCGGCCGGGGAACGATCTCGTGCAGCCATGGATACCAGGCACCCACCCCCAGGGCACGGACGAGAGCAAACGCCAGGGTGGCGAACAACAGCACATGCCACCCGCCGGTTTCCCCCCACCGGAGCACCGCCCAGGGAAGCAGGAAAATCGACATGGCCAGGACATTCCTGCCAAGCCAGGTCCACATCAACAATCTCCGAGAACCAAGCCACTCAACCAGGGGCACGGCAAACACAACCAGCAGCATGGAAATGGGAACAAAGGAAAGGAGCAACCCAACCCAGGCCGGGGGCATATTCAGGGCGCGGGCAAAGAGAACCAGCGCCTGCCCGGCGATGCATTGCCAGGAAAAGACGTTGACCGCCGTGAAGATAAGAAAAAGACGGGGCGCCCTGGGGAGCTCACGCACCGCGGTGAGATAGGAATGCAGCATGATGTGTGTCCTGGAAACCGTTCGTCCCTGCGGCACTATGCGGGGCTGGATTAAGAGCGAATACCGATTTTGAGGCAAGTAAAAAGCGCTGCTTCGACAGGCTCAGCATGAAC
>JAHJTI010000057.1 GCA_018829945.1 Pseudomonadota bacterium
AGGGTTTAGTCGAAAACGACTAAACCCTTTGATTTTACTGGTGCCGGGACCAGGATTCGAACCAGGGACACTCGGATTTTCAGTCCGATGCTCTACCGACTGAGCTATCCCGGCAAAAAAGTAGCTATCATATATTGAAATATGACCCGCTTGTCAACCTATTTCACGAAGATGTCTTCATCACCACCCGGGTGGCAGCCAGATGGTCGTGCCAGGCGCATTTCTCCCTGTCGACGATACTCCATAAAAAACCCATCCCCAAGGGGAGCATCGACAAGAAAAATCCGACCAAGCGCAAAAATGCAAGGCCAGGGGTTACTTCCCCTCCGTCGGCCCGCACCACTGTGAGGCCCATGAACATTTTGCCGAGGGTCTGCCCCTGCCAGCTATGCAGCGCCAGGAAATATACCGCGACAAACAGAGGGAAGGTGAGCAGGAACAGGAGCAGGCAGAAGAAGATGGAGGGAATCAGAAAAAGCCAATGCGGGGAATAAACCCACAGGGCCGCAACCACTGCGCAGAGGCAGCAGAAATAGAGAAGGTGAATCAGAAGGAGATCAATGCCCAGCGCCATCCCGCGGGCCAGGAAACCGGCGTATTGCGGCTCGGGTGCGGAATGTCCGTTTGTGGGCGTGTCTCTTTCCCTATTTGTCATCATTTTCCAGGGTCAAGCCGAGATCCGGGATGTCGGGCATCGTGTTTGCAGGTTTTTTCGATTCATCTTCCGGGGCCGGCACATGCTCGCCGTCATCAAGGGAAAGCTCCAGCATATCGTGGTTTTCCTCCGTAGCCGCCGGTTTTGGAGGGGGTTCATCAAAGCTCATCAGGGAGGAGAGGTCGATGATCTCATCGTCCTCGGCGTCGGCCGGGGGGGGCGTCGTTGTGTCTTCGCGGCCTCCAAGAAGGTTTTCTGTGTCGTCAACGTTCATCATGGTGTCGGGCTCAAGGCTGGGGAGCTCGATTCCCATGAGTGTATCTTCTTCATCCTGAACAGGGGCTGCGCTCGCTTCTTCCTGCTCGTCTCCCAGAGACAGCACCGGCTCTTCTTCGTCCTCCGGTTCCTCTTCCTGGGGCGGCATCAGGTCTGACATATCGATATCTTCAAGGCCAAGCGACGGCAGGGGCTGGTCTTGAAGTTCGTCGTCGTCCAGCGGTGCTCCGGCAAAATCGAGCTCATCCTCGTCGGCTTGCTGAATGTCATCCTCCAACTCGTCCAGGCTGAGGGTTTCTTCTTCGTCCGGAGCATAGTCAGGTTCAGCATCGGCGGATTCCTGTCTCCCGAGGACACCGCCAAGAAAAAAGGGGGCTGCGGCCTTGCTTGTCGTGCCGTTGATCTGTTCGGCCAAGGCTGTTAAGCTGTTGCTGCACTTGCCGCAGGTTCTTTGCCGGTCAAACGAGATGTAGCCGCATTTTGGGCAACGCATGGTGGATCTCCCTTCGTACAGTGGCGCCGACGCTCAAACCGCTGGCCCGTCAAGAAAAAAAGTATGGATAACGCTACAACTTTATTATATATCTTCACAGATGGTCAAGACATTCTCCTGTATGCACAGCAAAAAAAGCAACCGCAGTTTGTTCGGCCCCCAAAAACCTGGCGCACGGTTTCTTGCAAAATAGGGCAAACCGCGTTACCTTTCCCTGCCTGTGCGTTCGGGTCAACCCCTTTTCTCAGAGGAGAGAAAAATGAGATTTGCCTTCCCCTCGCGGTTTGTCGTGTGCCTTTGCCTGCTGGCTTTTGTCGGAACAGGTTGTTTTTACCGTGACCCGGTTCGCCATCTTTCTTCGGATATCTGCCTGATCACGCCCAATCTCACCCAGCAGGAGGTCCTCGCCTATCTCGGGTCCCCGGATGAAAAACAAAAAGGAGAGCAGGGCGAGATCTGGATCTATCGCGAGGTGAAACAAAGCCTGCTGCGAAAAACCCCGTATATAGGCGACAAGCTGGGTTCGGAAAATTATGATGTGGTGACTATTCATTTTATAGGCGAGCTTGTTTCCACCTGTCTGTACCGCGCCTATAACGAAGAGGAACTCAAGAAAAGCGGTATTACGATCAGTGGGCCGCGTGCGAATTAACACCTACGAAAAGTACCGGAAACGCATGATTGAGGAGCAGCTGCTCCCAAGGGGTATTGTCGACCCGGCAGTGCTCCACGCCATGGAAGTGGTGCCCCGCCATCTTTTTGTCGCCGATGCCCTGCACGCCCAGGCGTATGGCGATTTTCCCCTGCCCATCGGTCATGGCCAGACCATCTCCCAGCCCTATGTGGTCGCCCTCATGACCCAGCTGCTCCAGCTCACCGGCCAGGAGACAGTGCTTGAGATCGGCACCGGTTGCGGTTATCAGTCCGCCATTCTTGCCACGCTCTGCGAAAGGGTATACACGGTTGAACGGATAAAGCCCCTGCTGGCCCGCGCCCGAAGGACCTTTGATCAGCTCCAGATTTACAATATCATGAGCAAAGTTGCCGACGGCACCGAAGGGTGGCCGGAAAACGCGCCCTTCCCGGCAATCATCGTTACTGCCGCCGGGCCGCAGATTCCGCAGCCGTTGGTGGATCAGCTGGCCGACCCCGGGGTCATGGTTCTGCCGGTGGGGGATTTGGAAGGCCAGACTCTCATGGTCGTCAGAAAGGAAGGCGGCGTGGTGACAACCACCGAGGTGGAAAGCGTCCGCTTTGTCAAGCTGGTCGGCACTCACGGCTGGAAGGCCGCTTAACGCTGTAAGCGATTACGGGGCGTGACATCTGCTTCGTAGTCTTGCTTACGCTCGCTTAGCTGTTATCGGCCTGCTCGCGTACTAAACGTATCGGAGTCTCCCTCCGGTCGCTTACCTGCTCTCAGTCCTCTGTCGCGCATCTGCCGGGCTGCTTCAGGGTTTTTTTGAAGTCGGTATCCGTTCACCCTGAGCTTGTCGAAGGGTTTTCTGTAAGGATGGGCTTCGACAGGCTCAGCCCGAGTGGTGATTTTGGGCCATCCCAAGCGGAGATTTGCTGTGTCTCCGAGCCATGAACCTCCCAGTCGTTGCTCTGCGCCCCCATCTTTCACCCCTCTTCCCTCACCCGTTTGGCCAGTTTGCGGACTTCGTCCAGGGTTTCGTTCAGGTCAAAGGAGAGAATCCGCTTGTCCTGCATGACCACCCTGCCGTCAATGATTACGGTGGAGACGTCGCTGCCGCGCCCCGCATAGATCAGGGTTTCGGGAGTGTGAAAGGGTGTCAGGTGGGGCTGTTTGTGGTCGAT
>JAHJTI010000058.1 GCA_018829945.1 Pseudomonadota bacterium
AGATGCGCCTGCATAACAGTATACTACGCTTTCGTTCTTTTTTCCCAGTCTGAAAGAAATTGTTCTATGCCGAGATCGGTAAGCGGATGCCGGGCAAGCTGGGCAATAACCTTAAAAGGGATCGTGGCAATATGGGCGCCCAGCAAGGCTGCGTCCACCACATGGATGGGATTGCGGATGCTGGCAACGATTACCTCGGTGGCATACCCGTAGTTATCGTAAATGTTCATGATGTCGCTGATCAGATCCATGCCGTTCTGGGAAATATCGTCCAGCCGGCCGACAAAAGGACTCGCGTAGGCTGCCCCTGCTTTGGCGGCCATCAAGGCCTGGCTGGCGGAAAAAATCAGGGTCACGTTGGTTCTGATTTTTTTATCGGCAAGTTGCTTGACCGCCTTGAGACCTTCGGTGGTCATGGGGATCTTGACCACAATGTTTTCGTGGATGGCGGCAAGTTCACGTCCTTCCCGGACCATGCCTTCGGCATCAAGGGCAACTACCTCGGCACTGATCGGACCATCCACTATCTTGCAGATATCCTTGATTATTTTTTTAAACGGCTTTTTTTCTCTGGCGATCAGGGAGGGGTTGGTGGTGACTCCGTCCACCATGCCCATGTCCACGGCTTTTTTGATTTCTTCGATGTTGGCGGTATCAATGAAAAACTTCATGGATTCTCTCCTGTGAGTGCAAGAAAAACGGCTCAGCCGTTCTCCTGGTGGTTTGTTTTGAGGCCATCGGAATATATCTTCCGGCATTGTTCACTGCAAAAAAATATCGGTGTATTTTTATCATGTAACACAAGTGCGTGCCTTTTGGGAACATAGATATGGCACACCGGGTCTTCCACCAGTTGATCATCGGCGGGAAGTTCGTTTGTCCCGGTCCGCTGACGATCGCTGTTGTGGCGCACGGGTTTCTTTTTTCTGCCGCCTGTCAGCAGTCGGTACAAGACATAAAGAAAGAGTGCGTAAATAAAGAGTTTAAACATCGGATAGCTCCATGGGCTGCCACTCCTGCCGCGCCACCCCTTTTTGATTCAGGATTCCCCGGCAGAGTTCCTGCGCGGTTCGTCCCAGTTCGGGATGCAGATGTTCCGGAGCCAATTCCGCCAGCGGCGCCAGCACGAACAGCCGGTTGGCGATCCGCGGATGCGGCACGGTCAGGGTTTGGCTGCGTATCATCAGGTCTCCATAAAAGAGCAGATCCAGGTCAACGGGTCTGTCCATGGTAAGTGTTCGATCCCTGCCCATATTTGCCTCTATAGCGAGCATGGCGGAGAGTAGCTCTGTCGGGGAAAGGGTCGTGGCGATTTCCCCCACGGCATTGGTGAACCAGTGTTCCGTTTCCATACCCACAGGCTCTGTTCGGTAGGGACTCGACAGCTTTTTCAGGGTGATTCCCGGCACGTGGCCCAATCGCTGCCAGGCGGCCAGAAGATTGGCCTGCCCGTCGCCGAGGTTGGACCCCAGTCCGATAAAGGCTTGTTGCAATGTTGTCATGGGAAGCGAGCGTCTACCGGCACAATATTTTAACTCTACCCCGTCATTCCGGCGAAAGCCGGAATCCAGCATGGAAGGGATTCCGGCTTTCGCCGGGGTGACGACCCTTTGCTGTACCGGAGGGTATGCAAGTAAACATTAAATATCCTGCAAGCCCAGCACATCGAACATGGTGTAGAGGCCGTTGGGCTGGTTCACCACCCAGGCCGCGGCAAGGGCCGCGCCTCTGGCGAAGTTGTCCCGATTGTGGGCCCGGTGGCTGAGTTCAAGCCTCTCCCCTGCTCCGGCAAAATACACGGTGTGCTCGCCCACGATGTCCCCGGCCCGGATGGTCTGGATGCCGATTTCCTTGTCCGTGCGTTCGCCAATTATGCCGTGCCGGGAATAGACCCCTACTTCTGCCAGGTTGCGGTGTACACCTTCCGCAACCATTTCCCCCAGTTTGAGGGCTGTGCCGCTGGGCGCGTCCTTTTTCATCCGGTGATGGGCCTCGACGATTTCGATGTCATAGTCATCCCCAAGCAGGGCTGCCATCTTTCGGGCGATCTTGAACAGGACA
>JAHJTI010000059.1 GCA_018829945.1 Pseudomonadota bacterium
CCTCAGCCGTTTCGCCTCGGACCCGTAAAACCCCATGAAATATGTATTTGGCCCGGTCAATTCCCGCCGTCTGGGAATTTCTTTAGGCATTGATCTCGTTCCCCCCAAGATATGCAACTTCAACTGCATCTATTGCGAGATCGGCGCCACCACCACCCACACCTGTGCCCGCAAGGAATATATCCCGCTCTCCGAACTCCTGGCGGAAATCGACACGGTTTTAGCCGACCGCGAACTCCTGAACCATCTTGATGTTTTCACCATTACCGCCAGCGGGGAGCCCACCCTGCACAGCGGCATCGGCAAAATAATCCGCTACATCAAGGAAAAATCCGACAAGCCGGTGGTGGTCCTGACCAACGGCTCCCTGCTCTATCTGCCGGAAGTGCGCCAGGATCTTTTGGCTGCGGATATCGTCATCCCCTCGCTTGATGCGGCCAGAGAGGAAAGCTACCGGCGCATCAACCGGCCCGCGGCCTGCTCGCCCCTTGCCGAGTTGATCGAAGGACTCATTACCTTTCGCAAGGAATTTTCCGGAAAATTCTGGCTGGAAATCCTCCTGGCCAGTAAGATTAACGACAGCCCGGAAGATATCGCCGCCCTGGTTGCGGCAGTGAAAGAAATCAACCCGGACAAGGTTCAGCTCAACACCGTGGCGCGTCCTCCCCTGGAAAGCTTCGCCAAACCGCTGACCCGGACGGAGCTTGAAGGTGTTGCCCGCCAGCTTCCGGGAGAGGTGGAAATCCTTGTTGATTTTTCCACCCGGGACCGGGAAAAATTCCGCAACCTTTCCGAAGACGAAATTATTGAAATGCTGAAACGAAGACCCTGCACAAGCAACGATGTCAGCGAGGCCCTGAATCTGGACCCTGACACCACACAGATCATTTTACACCAGCTGGCCGCCAGCGGCCGCATCATAGAGACGAAACACCATGACAAACGATACTACCAAACCAACAGATGAACAGCCCAACAACCAGGGAACAGGAAACAACGGTGATGACCGTTCTATCCTCTCCCGGGTAAGCAAATGGCTGAAAAAACCGGGCCGGCCCGGCGAAGACGATACCCAGAGCTCCGCTCCACCCTCCGGTTCACCCCCTGCGGCTTCAAACCGAAAGGAGACTGCCCAGACCTCCGGTGCCGCCTCGCCGCCGCAGGACGAAACAGCTTCCCCCACAGGGAGCAAACCCCGCCGGCGGAAAAGACCACCCCGCCGGCGGCCTAAAGCTGCCAAGCCGGAAGGGACGCAAACCGAAACAGGCACGGAAAAGGGACAAACCGCCGCCCCGACTGAAGCGGAGAAACCGAAAACCGCTGGTCCAGCCAGACAGCCGCGCCAGCGTCCGCCCCGCAAAGCCAAAGAGCACGTCAAGGAAGCCCCGAAACCCTCGGACAGCAGACAGGCGGCCAAGGGGGATACCACCCTGAAACTGCTCATCAACACTGATGAGCCGGAAGAATGCCGTCTCGTCCTTCTGGAAAGCGGCAAGGTGGAATCCTTTTACGTGGAAACCGTCAGCCAGGCGCAGACCAAAGGCAACATCTATAAAGGCAGGGTCACCGCAGTGGAAGCCAATCTACAGGCGGCCTTTGTCGATTACGGCACGGAAAAAAACGGTTTTCTGCCATTCGGCGATATCCATCCGGAATATTACGCCACAGAAGTGGCGGCAGACACCCACTGGAAGGATCTGCCCATCCAGGATGTGCTCACCAAGGGACAGGAAGTGCTGGTTGAAGTGGTCAAGGAGGCGACCGGCAACAAGGGCGCGACCCTCACCACATATCTCTCCCTGCCGGGCCGCTATCTGGTGCTCATGCCCGGCAGCGACAGCGCAGGAATTTCGCGAAAGATAGAGTCCGAGGAAGAACGCAACAAACTGCGGGAGATGGTTGACAGCGTCAGCATCCCCGAGGGTATCGGCTACATCGTCCGCACCGCCAGCCAGGAAATCACCAAGACCGCGCTGGCCCAGGACGTCCGCTACCTGCTCAACCTCTGGAAGGAAATCAAGAAAAAAGGCCAGACCGAGAAGGCCCCGGCCCTCTTGCACAAGGAACAGAACATCGTTTCACGGTTCCTTCGCGACCATTTCACTTCCGAAATCGAAGAAATCCTGGTGGATGACGAAGAAGCCCTGGCCCAGGTCAATAATTTTCTTGAACTGCTGCCGGCTGCCCAAAGAAAATCGACAACCGCCAAACTGCATAAGGGAATTCAGCCTCTGTTCCATCAATACCACGTGGAAAAACAGATCGAACAGATCTACCAGCCCACCGTGCCCCTGCACTCAGGCGGCTCCATCGTCATCAACCCCACCGAAGCACTGGTAGCCATTGATGTCAATTCCGGCCGCACCGGCAAGGACAAAAGCTTTGAAGACGCCATCTTCCTCGCCAACATGGAAGCAGCCGAGGAATTGTCGCGCCAGCTCAGGCTTCGCGACCTGGGCGGTCTCATAGTGGTGGACTTCATCGACATGCGGGATTCCAAACACATCCGTGAGGTGGAAAAAAAGGTACGCGATTGCATGAAACGCGACAAAGCCAAAGTGGATTTCTCCAAGATCTCCAAATTCGGTCTCATGCAGATCTCCCGGCAGAAGATGGCCGCGCCTGTCGCAGTGGGCAGCTACCGAGTCTGCCCCCATTGCCAGGGGCGCGGTATGGTTCGGTCCGTGGAAACCCAGGCTCTGGTGCATTTCAGACATATCCAGACCGGAGTTACGAGAAAGGAGATCAAGCGGGTGGTATGCCGTTTGCCCATGGAGGTTGCCCAGTACATCCTGAACAAAAAACGGGCTGACCTGATCGAACTGGAACAGGAAAATCAGGTCGAGATCAGCATTATCTCTGAGGCGACCATGCCGCCCAACGAAAGCAAAATCGAGTTCCTGAAAGAATAGTCTCCTCTGCCGATGCGCATGCTGACACCATGCGCATCGGTTCCGCTACACCCAGTTCCCCCGCCTGCACCTCGAATCAACCCACTCAGCGTTTCTTTTGGCTCTTCTGGTATTTGACTACAGCCCGGTTATGCTCGGCCAGGTCGCGGGAAAAATAATGGGTTCCGTCATTTTTTGAAACGAAATAGAGATAGGACTCCGAGGCGGGCTGCAGCACGGCAGCGATGGCAGCACGGCCCGGATTGGCGATGGGGCCTGGAGGCAGGCCGTTGATCAGATAGGTATTGTACGGGGTTGGCGTTTCCAAATCCTTCCGGGTCAGGTTGCCGTTAAAATCACGAAGGCCGTAGATCACGGTTGGGTCGGTCTGCAGCCGCATGCGGTACCGCAACCGGTTTAAAAAAACTCCTGCGATAAGAGGCCGTTCTTCCGGTGCGCCGGTTTCCTTTTCCACGATGGAAGCCAGGGTGAGCACCTCGTGGGGAGAAAGCCCCAGAGCGTTGTCGTGTAAATCTCCCAATTCCTCCCGGACCTTTTTCCCCCGTTCAACCATCTGGCTGATAATCTGTCTGGGGTGCTGACCGCGCAAAAGCTGATAGGTGTCCGGGAACAAGTAGCCCTCCAAGCTTCCGCCTTGCACCCCATGCCTGGCCAAAATCTCCGGATCACTCACCAGCTTAAGAAAATGATCGCGCTCTCCCCAACCGCCTTCGTCCAGAATATCGGCAAGCTGATAGATGTTGGTGCCTTCGGGGATGGTGACCGACCATCGCACGGTGGAACCGGTCGCAAGGGTGCGGAGAATTTGATACGGGGTTTGTCCGGGAGTAAAGAGGTATTCTCCGGCCTGCAACCGTTGGCTGAGCCTGGAGATTCTGGCGAGATAATAAAATCCTCGTCCCGGCGGGATCACCCCGTTTTCGACAAGAATATTTTCTATCCCGGCAAGACTTGTTTTGGGTGGAATCAGGATATGAAGATTGGCCCCATCCCGCGCGGGAATAGGGATTACGGCGTAAGACCAGATCCAGATTCCGAAACCGACCGACACCAGCAAGGCAACACCACAGAGCCAGACTGCCATAAGCCGGAGGATGCCGAGCCGGTTTTGGTCTTTTTTCCAGACCGCCATTTTCTGCCCCAACGACGCGATCTCCTGCGGATTTTCACAGTGAAGCCAGGCATAATCCCTGCCGAAAGGAATCGGGATTATGCCTGCGTCTCAGCCTTACCCCTCAAAAACAATGGACAAAATCCGATCCATGTTCTTCACGGGGATGAACTTGATCTTTTTGCGAAGATCTTCGGGAATCTCCACCAGATCCTTCTTGTTCTGTTCCGGAATGATCACCGTGGTGACCCCTGCCCGGAGGGCGGCCAGAGCTTTCTCTTTGAGCCCGCCGATGGGCAGCACTCTCCCCCGCAGGGTGATCTCCCCGGTCATAGCCACATCCTGGCGCACTTTTTTCCGGGAAAGGGCCGAATACATGGCCGTGGCGATGGTCACCCCGGCGGACGGGCCGTCCTTGGGAATGGCGCCGGCCGGCACATGCACATGGATGTCGATTTCGTCGAAATAATTGTCGGCAAGCTTGAGCTTCTTGATGCGGGAGCGACAGAAGCTCAAGGCCGCCTGAGCCGATTCCTTCATCACCTCGCCCAACTGTCCGGTCATGGTCAGATTGCCGCGGCCCTTTAAGATGGAAATCTCAATATAGAGGATTTCTCCGCCCACTTCTGTCCAGGCAAGCCCGGTGGCCATGCCCGGCTGGTCGATGATCTCTGTTTCCGATTCGGGCGTGAATTTCGGTGGGCCGAGGTATTTGCTCAAAGTCCGGTCGGTGAGGGGAAAGGGCCCCTTACTGCCTTCGGCAACCCTCCGGGCATTTTTCCGACAGATGGTGCCGATCTCCCGTTCCAGATTTCGCAAACCCGCTTCCCGGGTATAATTGGTAATGACCTTTGCCAATATGGCATCATCGAACTGGACATGCTTTGCGGTGATACCGTTTTCCTCAAGCTGGCGCGGCACCAGATAACGCCGGGCAATCTCGACTTTCTCCTCAAGGGTGTAACCGGCCAGACGGATCACCTCCATCCGGTCATAGAGCGGAGCCGGAATGGTATCCGCCATATTGGCGGTGGTGATGAACATGACCTTGGAAAGATCAAAGGGCATGTTGAGGTAATGATCGGTAAAATCGCTGTTCTGGGCCGGGTCCAATACCTCGAGCAGGGCGGAAGACGGGTCGCCGCGGTAGTCGGCGCCGACCTTGTCGATCTCGTCGAACATGAAGACCGGATTGTTGGCTGCCACGGTTTTTAGGCCCTGGATAATCCGACCGGGCATGGCGCCGATATAGGTCCGGCGATGACCGCGGATCTCTGCCTCATCGCGCATGCCGCCAAGGGAAATGCGGTGGAATTTGCGGCCCATGGCCCGGGCTATGGACTGACCCAGCGAAGTCTTTCCCACTCCGGGAGGGCCGACAAAGCAGAGGATTGGCCCCTTGGTCGTTTTATTGAGCGACCGCACGGCCAGGTACTCCAAGATTCGCTCCTTGACCTTCTCCAGCCCGTAATGATCTTCGTCCAGAACCGCCTTGGCGACCTTGAGATCAAGCCGATCCTTTGTGCTTTTGCGCCAGGGCAGATCAAGTATCCAGTCGATATAGGTCCGGACAATGGACGCCTCCGAGGCATCGGGATGCATCATCTCCAGCCGTTTGAGCTGTTTGCCTGCTTCCTTTTTGACCTCCGGCGGCATCCGGCACCTGGCCAATTTTTCCCGCAGCTCCTCCATCTCCTGGGAGCGGTCGTCGATATCGCCCAACTCTTTCTTCAGAGCCTGCAACTGCTCACGCAGATAATATTCACGCTGGGTGCGGCTCATCTCCTCCTTGGCCTCGGACTGGATCTTGGCCTGCATGGTGGAGACTTCCAGCTCTTTCTGCAGGTATTCAGCCACCTTTTTCAACCGCAGGGCGGGATCGAAGGTTTCCAGCACCGCCTGGGACTCGGAAACCTTGAGCTGCAGATTGGAGACCACCAGATCGGCGAGCCGTCCCGGTTCCTCCACGTTGTTGAGGATAACCATGAGGTCCGAAGACATGATGCCCTTGAGCGAGAGGATCTTCTCCGTCTGCTCCCGAACATTGCGCATGAGCGCCTCCATCTCCACCGAAACCTCTTCCACCTCTTCGTCCTGGATCAACTCGATCCGGGCGATGTGGTGGGGCTCTTCCTGGATAAAGGCTTCGACCCGCGCCTTACGCAAGGCCTGCACCAGTACCTTGAGACGGCCGTCCGGCAGCTTCAGGGTGCGCATGATCATGCAGACCATGCCCACATCATACATATCTTCGGATTGGGGCTCGTCCAGGGAAGCATCCTTCTGGGTGACGAGCATGAGGAGTTTGTCCTTGCTCATAGCGTCGTTGACCGCACCCACCGACGCAGGCCGCCCGACAAAGAGGGGAATAATCATATAATTGAAGATAACCACATCACGTACCGCCATGAGCGGCAATTCCCCGGGAATCTCCTGCCCTTCGGAATCATGAAAATCGTTCAGCTCTGAGGTCATGGAATCATTTATATCCACAACATGCCTCCAGGTTATATTTTATCGGCACACCACCCTTGCGGGAAAAGGGTGCCGAAGAGAACAAGGGTTTAAGTTGGGCAACATAAGCACGCCTCCCCGTGAAGTCAAGCCGATATCCACGGGACAAGATACGCCTTGAAATATGCTTGAAGAAATCGATGTTTTGCACCATAGTACCCCTGCTACCGGCAGGATGTTCCGCACGGAGAAATAAATGCCATTAAAGCAATCATGCCATGACGGCCAACAAAAAACAACCGGCAACCTAATCCTGATGAATCTTACAAACGCTTCTTTTTTTGATCTGAGCCGCTATGCCCATGCCGCCCTTTTCGTGGCGGAGGAATATCCCTGGCAAGCGCTGGCCCGCCTGAAGGCGTACATGGCGGAATATCCCTGGCCGCAAATCGCTTGGCCGCAAACCCCCGGTCCGCTTCCTGCCACCTTGATCCTCCACGATTCGATGCTGATGGAGGCCACCGGCCTCACCATCGAATTTGGCGATGCCACCAAGGGCAGGCTCAAGGTATTACGCGACAACGTACTTCTGGAAGGAGCCAGCGTTCTTATGGCCGGAGCGGTATTGGCCGGAGGGCCGATCAGTCTCGGCAAGGGAGTGCTCGTTGAATCCGGGGCCTTTATCAAGGGGCCGGTGATCATCGGCGATCAGAGCGAGATCCGGCAGGGCGCCTATCTGCGCGGTCACTGCCTGGTGGGAGCCCGCTGCGTGGTGGGGCATGTCACCGAAGTCAAGCATGCCATCTTTCTGGACGACGCCAAGGCCGGGCATTTCGCCTATCTGGGAGACAGCATCCTGGGCAATGAAGTGAACCTGGGGGCGGGCACCAAACTGGCCAACCTGCGCTTCACCAGCGGGGACGTCCTGGTGAAAACTCCGGATGGCCCGATCAGTTCCGGGCTACGTAAATTCGGGGCAGTCTTTGGCGACAGGGCCCAAACCGGCTGCAATGCGGTGACCAATCCGGGCACAGTGCTCGGCAAAAAATCCATTGTCCTGCCCAACACCACAGCGCCTTCCGGCTGGCACACCAGCAACTCGCTGATCCGCTAGACCGCCCCGTTTATTTCAAAAAAGTGGGCAAGGCCGAGGATAAATTCCAGAAAAATGCCCACCACGAGAAAAAGTCGCAGTGTTCTGCTGAACGGCAGCCTTTCCTTGACCAGACGCTGCAGAACGGCAACAATCAGCAGCGTGGCCCCCAGATTGATCGGCGCAACGGACAGCATGTGAATCAGGGTTTCCACCACTGAATGCATAGCCCGCCCGGGGAAATAACGGACACTGGCCAGCAGATACACCACAACCAGGACAGCCAGGGAAAGATGCTCCCGTATTTTTCGCATACACAGCCTGTTCTTAAATGTTTCTTCCGGGAACCCAAGGTCATTAAGGCTCTTATTAGATGCTATGTGCTTCGCCAAGCACATCATGATCAGAAAAGACAAAGATTACACGATGTTTATCGCTCACCCTGAGCCTGTCGAAGGGTGTTTTTCGATTTTACAAGAGGCCCATTGTAACAGGAATTACAAATGACACAATCGCTCATCGCCCTTTTTTCTCTGGAAACAAGCCCGCAGCCTGCCGATTTACAACCATTCCGGCTCCTGTGCGACGCACTTTTTTTCTATGCCCTGCCGGGCCAAGACACTCCCCGGGCCGACAACGCCGAAGAGCAGGAATTGTGGACGGGATATACGCCTGTAAGACTTTCCCCCGAAGACCAGTCCCGTTTTCTGTCCCTTGCCCGTGAGCTGAAAGGCCATGAATCTGAATTCCATAGCGGACTCCTGGCCTCTCTTTCCTCCGAGCATGGAGACCGGGACGAAGCTTCGGTCGGCGCCCTGATTTCAAGCCTGCGCTCCACCACAAAAACCACGCCCCCCAAGAAGACAACAGACGAAGGCCTCTGGCAGGCAATGCTCATCCTGAAGCTGGCGGAGATGTTTCGGGAAGAAGAACGGGAAATCACCCAAGGGTTCATGGCCGTCTCGGGCAAAGAGGCGGAGCTGTTTGCCGCCATCCGGGGAGAAGAAGAGGCCGAGGACGGGGAAGGAGACGAGGAAGAAGAACAGGCCCTGCGGGAGCTTGCTGCAACCACGGTGCCAAGCGGGCCGACGCTTAATGTGACCCGGCAGGCCAAAGCCTGGGGCCACTTCTTCCTCCGGGATGCCCGGGCAGCCGAATTCCCGCTGCTGGCCACAACCCAGGAAGACCTCCAGGGTTTGCTCGCAGACACCTACGAAGCTCTCACCGGCCGCCTTCCCAGACAGCTGGTCAGCCTCGCCTTGCCGACCCAGCCGGAGAGTAATGAACATGCAGCCCTTATCAAAAAATTTAAAACTGCCACCGAAGCTGCCGGAAGACAGTTCAACCAACTTTTACTGGAAGTTGCCGCAAGCGGAACACTCTCCTCCGAGCAACTTACCAAACTGCAAGGGGCTGGAAACGAACTGAACCGGGGTGCTCTTCCTTTTCTGAAAAACAGCCCGAACGAAAAGGTCATGCGATTTTACGCCTACGAAGGAGTCTCGCTCACAGACCTTTTTACCAGAGTATGCAGCAACCAGGCTCCGGCGGCAGCCTCTGAGCAGGCGACCACCGGACTTCTTGCTGTTCTGAGCTGATTGCCCTATCGGTAGGGATTGATGGTAAGCACCGGGCAGGGCGCGGTTTTGACAATCTTTTCCGCCACACTGCCAAAAAGGATTTTGTCGAGCCCCTTATAGCCATGGGTTCCCATGACAATCAGGTCCGCTTTCTCCTTCCCGGCAAACCGATTGATCTCCTCGACCACGTCTCCGCTCAGAATCGCGGTGGTATGCGGAACCGAACCGTTGAGGGTTTCCGCCACGAAACTCTTCATTTTTTCCCGGGCGCTCTTGACCATCTCTTCCTCAAGCTGAATGATGGGCATGTGGGGCACGAAAAATCCGGAGTAATCGTCAAAGCTCTGCACCACAAAAACGATGGCCAGTTCCGCCTTGAATCTGGCGGCAAAATCCACGGCCGTGCGGAGAATCTTCTGCGAATTCTCCGAAAAATCCACGGGAACCATAATCTTTTTAATTTCGTTCATTTCCCCTCCTTATGGTATAGATAACAGGCTTTATCCACGGCCGCGAATACGACTGAACGTGGTTGCATTATTCTCTCTTCATGATCAGGCTAGCAGAATGCTTTTCCCCTTGTCAACAGGAGAGACACCCCTTTAAATCCTTACCCAGAGCAGAGTTCGATGCCCATGTCCCTGTCCGAGGCCATAACCGACATTTTTGCCCATGACGGCATCCTGGCCCAGAAACTGCCTGGCTACGAATCGCGTCCCAGCCAGCTGCAAATGGCCGAAGCAATCGGTGCCACTTTGGAGCCGGAAGAAGACGACCGATTGGGCCGGCCGGGGATGCTGGCGGTCGAGGCGGGCACCGGCACCGGCAAGACCCTGGCCTATCTGGTTCCGGCCATCCTGAGCGGCCAGAAAGTGGTGGTTTCCACGAACACCCTGAACCTGCAGGATCAAATCCTCACCAAGGAAATTCCCTTCATCAAAAAACAC
>JAHJTI010000060.1 GCA_018829945.1 Pseudomonadota bacterium
GGATTCCACCACTTGAAGATGCCGTAAACGGACAGCACCAGATAGACTGAGAAGAGAAAGGCCTCGGCCATCATGCCTTTGAGGGAGAAGCTGACAATCCAGCCGACATTGGAGATGCTCCAGATCACCCAGCCGGCCGCACGTTTCTGCAGATTGTATAAAGTCCCCAGGATGCTGAGTCCGGTGAGAATCCATTCGTACATTTGTAATTCCTTCGGCGCTGCTGTCGTGCCGGTAAGTTGTAGCCGCCGTTTCGCAGGCGTCGCGCTGTAATTTTAAATGGGAAAATAACGGCCCCAGCTTATAGGCAAAGATGGGCCTCGGCAAGCACCATTGTTAAAAAAGGTGTGACGGCATGTTGTTTTTATCGATAACCAAATAAATTTATTCATATAAAATCCCTTTCAGGGAGAAGACAAAAAGGAGAGAAATATGTCACAGGCCAAAAAAGGAGATAGCGTTAAGATCCATTATACCGGCACACTGGAGGATGGGACTGTTTTCGATTCCTCTGCCGGACGCGACCCCCTGGTGTTTACCATTGGCGGTGGTCAGGTAATTGTCGGTTTTGATGAAGCTGTTCAGGGAATGGCCATCGGCGACAAGAAAAAAGTCACCATTCCTTCCCATAAGGCTTATGGAGAGAAGAACGAAGAGCTGGTTATCCAGGTGCCGCGGGATCAGGTTCCCCCTGATCTCAACCCGGAGGTGGATCAGAAACTGCAGATGGGCGGTCCCAATGGTGAGCTGATTGTGGTCACGGTTGTGGATATCACCGACGAGATTGTTGTTCTTGATGCCAACCCTCCCTTGGCAGGGAAGGATCTTATTTTTGATCTCGAGTTGGTGGAAATTTCCTGATACAGGAAAAACAGGCATCAGCCTCTGTGTCCCGGTAATCTATTTGCCGGGACATTTTTTTTGCGCCGGGTTCGCTTGCTTGTATGCCGGGCGTGTAAGGGTATGGTATACTCGGCGGCAGAGAATTGAGCCCAGTTGCAGCAGGGAATTCGATGCCAGGGAGCAGGTTGGCCATGCAGAAAATCATTGACCGATTGCTGTTTTTTTTCGTCAAACAGAGATCTCTCGCCATTTTGCTGGGTGGAGTTGTTTTTTTATCCCAGGGATGCGCCTCTCTGGTGATCCCCCCCATGGTCGGCCCGGTGGTAAAAAACCTCAATCGTCAGGCAGATCTTGAGCTGGTCTGTGACGGCGCCCCTTCCTATCTGCTGATGCTGGACAGCCTGTTGATTTCCGATCCGGACAACGTCCGGCTCCTGACCCATGGCACGCAGGCCTATACGGCCTACGCAAGTCTTATGCCGGAATGCGGCCGTCCGGAGCGTGCCCCAGTGCTCGGGGAAAGGGCCAGGGAATACGGTTTGCGCCTGCTCGGCACCAATAAAGACTTTGCCGGGGCAGCCCGGATTCCGCTCGCCGAGTTCAGCGAGGCGTTGCGGTCAGCCGGTTCCGGTGATGTGGAAAAATTGTTTTGGGGCGGTTATGGCTGGGCCACCTGGATCGGTTTCAGCAAGGGTGCCCCTGCCGCGGTCGTTGATCTGCCCAAAGTGGAACAGCTGATGCTGCGGGTATTGGCGCTGGATGAAGGTTTTTACCATGGCGGCGCCCATCTTTTTCTCGGCATCTACTATGGTTCCCGCCCGGAGATGCTGGGCGGTAAACCGGAAGTGAGCCGGGATCATTTCGAAAGAGCCCTTGTCCTCGGCGACCGGCAATTTCTCCCGGTTCTGGTGGCGTATGCCGAATATTATGCCCGCCAGACCTTTGATCGGGAACTCTATGTCCGTCTTCTGGAGGAGGTGCAGGCCTTTGATCTTGCCCGAGCTCCGGACCTGACCCTGCCAAATGTTCTGGCCAAGCGGCGTGCCAAAAGGATGCTGGCCCAGGTGGATGATCTTTTTTAGGCCCAGTCGCTGCCGGCAGCGGCGGCATTGTTTTCAATGTTCAAGGAGGAAGGAAGGTATGAATTGTTTGCTGCGCAGGATCTGCTTCGCTATTGCCCTTCTGGCGGTCATTGCCCCCTCTGGTGTTCAGGCCGCGCCCCGTTATATGTTCAAGATCGCCTCCCTTGCCCCTGACGGCAGCGTCTGGGCGCGGCACTTTCAGGAGTTTCAGAATGAGGTGACTGCCAAGAGCAATGGCGAGATCGGCTTCAAGCTGTACATGGGCGGGGTGATGGGCGATGACCGGGCCATGTATCGCAAGATGCGGATCGGCCAGCTCCAGGGCGGGGGCTTTACCATGACCGGGATCAGCGAGACCGTGCCGGATTTCCGCATACTGGCCATCCCCTTTCTTTTTAAGTCCTATGCCGAGGTGGACCGGGTTACCGAGGGGTTGTTCCCGTATTTTCAAAAGGCATTCCTGGAAAAGGACATGGTTTTGCTGGCCATGACCGAGGTCGGATTTGTCTATGCCATGTCCGGCGAGCCGGTGAGCACGGTGGCTCAGTTGCGCGCCAGCAAGTGCTGGGCTCCGGAGAATGATCCGTTGAGCCGCAGCTTTCTGGAAGACATGGGTGTCACCCCCATCCCCCTGTCCATTCCCGACGTGTTATCCTCTCTGCAAACCGGCATGATCAATACGGTGTTTAACGGTTTTTACGGCTCCATCGTCCTGCAATGGTTCACCCGGACAAAATATATCACTGATACGCCATTCGGCTACGCCTATGGCGGCCTGGTTTTTTCAAAGAGCGCCTTTGACAAACTCCCGCCCCAGCATGCAGCCATGATGGAAGCTGCGGCAAAAAAACATTTTGCCGGGCTTTTGGCCGACA
>JAHJTI010000061.1 GCA_018829945.1 Pseudomonadota bacterium
CGTGAAGATGGCAAGGAAACCCTCTGGATTCCAGCTGGCCTGATGATCCGGATCGACAACCAGGACGGAACCATCCACCGGATACGAATCCGCCGGCCATCCTGGGCGCGGGAGAAGTTCCTGCCGGATCTCAAATACGTCTGGATCGAGGGCAGCGGCAACGCTCCCATGGTCATCCGCCCGCAGGGACAAAGCCGTGGCGTGGTGGTGGTAGAGGCCGAGCTTGATGCCATGGCCGTGGCCGCAGCGCACCAGGCGGTGACGGTCATCGCCCTGGGCAGTGTCTCAACCGGCCTGCCACCAGAGATCAAGGCCGAGATCGCAGCCGCCGCGGTGATCCTCCTGGCCCTGGATGCCGACCCAGGCAAAGACGGAAAGCCCGGCGCAGGCCCGGCCGCCATCGCCGCCTGGCGCCATGAATTCCGGCAAGCCAAGTTCTGGCCGGTCCCTGCAGGTAAAGACCCGGGCGATTACGTCAAGAACCACTCCGGCAACCTCCGCGCCTGGGTTGAGGCGGGGTTGATCCCACCGGCCAAGGCCTCCGAGCCTCCTGCCCATGATGCCATGAGTATCCCTGTCGGTTCTCCAGCGGGGGGGGAGGGGGAAGAGAATACTACACCAAAAAAGGAGCACCATGATCCTCTTCAATTTGGTCGAGATCACCATTGTCCCGAAACTGCGGCGGCGCATGCGCCGGACAATACGGCAGCGGGGCAAGGAGTTGAAAAAAAGAAGGGCACAGGAAAGGCAAGCGGCTGCCACATCGTCACCCTCACCGATGGCCGCGAGATCCATGTGGTCCGCGATGAGCAATCCTGGAAGGCATTGGCCGCCCAGGGGTTCCTGGTTTTCTCGGAAAACGAAATGAAACGGCTGCAGGTGGCCATGGCAGGCTGCAGCGAGGATGCGCGGCAAGGCATGATCAATGCGGTGCTGGATGTCAAATCGGTGTTCTCCGGCGCCTATATTCGCCGGGGCGGTGAGCCGGTAACAGTGGGGGTGTTTGCATGAAAGAGAGGCCGATTTTATTTTCCGCGCCGATGGTCAAGGCCATATTGGATGGTAGTAAGAAACAGCCGCGCCGGATTGTGAACCGTGTTGCCAAAATTGGGCAGGTTACAGAATTCCAAAAAAGTGAAACGCCAGGATATGACTGGATCATGCGCAATAGTCGGATGCTGTGGAATGACCTAAAACATGCAGACCTGTTGGCTCGCTGCCCATACGGACAACCAGGAGACCACCTTTGGGTGCGGGAGAAACATCAAGCCGTTCATTTCGATTATGACCCAGAAACCGGAAACTCAGATGATTGGATTCAAGCTAAACCATTTCCGAAAAAGAAAACGGACTATTACCCGATTGTATATGCCGCCGATTGGTACAAAAACTCCAATCCGAGATACATCGGAAGCTCGATAGATACGCCGGAGGAACGTGGTTTTTCATGGCGGCCATCTATCCACATGCCACGCTGGGCCAGCCGGATCACCCTTGAGATTGTCAGCGGCCGGGTGGAGCGGTTGCAGGAAATAAGCGCGAAAGACTCCATTTCCGAGGGGTTAACCAACAGCGCGGGTGGAGGGGAGTGGATGATAAGCACCCCGAAAATGTTCTGCCGATCTGCGGACCCGATTACCGTCTACCGTGCGCTATGGGAACAAATCAACGGACTTGGATCATGGGAGAAAAACCCCTGGGTGTGGGTGATCGAATTCAAGCGGGTGGCCGCATGATCCGGGTTTTCCCAAACATGACGCAGTGGACCCCCACGGATGATCTGGCCTTTGTTGGATACCCCCCCCCCTGTTTTTGCCTCCGGAGCAGCCGGTGCGGATCTCGGTGGTGTTCACCTGGGACTTGCCCCTTGCGAAAAGGCTCAAAACTGCATGGGGTGCGCACTATCAAGACGTACAGATCGGCGGGCCAGCCGTTGGAGATCCTGGCGGCGTCTTTGTCCCTGGCCGATTCATCAAGGATGGGGTGACCATCACCAGCCGTGGTTGTGTGCGGAGCTGCCCATGGTGCTTTGTCCCGAAACGTGAGGGAAAAATCAGGGAACTGGAAATCCATCCAGGCTGGATTGTTCAGGATAATAATCTGCTTGCTTGTTCTCGTAAGCATATCGAGCAGGTTTTCGAGATGTTGCGGCAGCAGAAAAAAGGCGCGGTGTTCTCTGGTGGTTTGGACACCAGGCTCTTGAAAGAATGGCACCGTGAATTGATCGACACCATCAAGCTGCATGAATTGTGGTTCGCATGCGACACGGAAAACATGATCGACCAGCTCACCAGGACGGCAAAAATCATGGATGGGATCCCAAACAAAAAACGGCGGTGCTACACCATGATCGGATTCGATGGCGAGACCTTGTGTCAGGCAGAGTCCAGGCTGGAAAAGGTTTTCGAGTTGGGGTTTTTCCCTTTCTGCCAGCTGTACCAGGGAGAAGAGAGAAAGGAATATAGCAAGCCGTGGCGTGACCTGCAGAGGAAATGGGCTCGGCCTGCAATATACAACAGCAAGCAGGTGGCCGCATGATCAAGGCCCTCGAACCCTGCATGGTTTCCGTTTCTCTCTGGGGTGCCTGGGCCGTTAGCTCAACCGGTTGGGAGCGGCGCGGTTTCGCTGCCTGGGCCGTGGTTGATCTGGCCTGGGTTGGTTTGTTCGTGTCTCGCGGTCAATGGTGGCCGGCTGCGCTGTTCACCGCCTATACGGTGTTGGCGGTAAAAGGATATCTCAATAAAAAAAACAGTATGGGGGTGGACGATGCTTGATCTAATGAAATTCTGCAATTTTGACCAGGGATATGGCGAGACCATGCGGAAGCCATGGTCTACCGGGAAATATTCTTACGCAACAAATGGGCATATTCTTGTAAGGGTCCTACGTAGAGATGAAATCCCGGAGCGTGAAGATGCCCCCCCACTTTACAATGTTTCCCATTTATTTTTCAAGGAGCCAAGAACATGGCTTCCAGCCCCTGTGGTTTCTCCACAAAAACCAAAAGAGTGTGAACTTTGTGGAGGAACGGGGAGCGTATTCTATTGCCCAGAATGTGATGGCGAGGGCGATCTTGAGTTTGAGAACAAATACAGCCGTTACACCGTAACTTGTGACACATGCGAAGGCAGCCGAGTTGTGTCCAAGGTTGTTGGCGCTGGTGATGATGGTAGTAAAAAAAGATGCGACAGTTGCGCTGGATTAGGGAGCCGTCAGGACCACAAATCGGTTCCAATCGGAGATTTGTATTTTTCCGATGTTTATCTGTCATGGATTGCAGAGCTCCCAGGTGCAGAGATTGGTCTGTATTGCTTGGGCAATCCGGCCCGCTTCCGCTTTGATGGCGGGGAAGGCTTGCTAATGCCTAGGTGTAAAGATGATGAGGATCGGTGGGTATGACCATCGACCTCTTCCCAAGGCTGCTCGCCGCCGCCACCGACCAGGACAAACTGGAGCTGGAGCTGGTTCGTGATGGCCTGGCCGCCGCCATGAGCGCGTATCAAAAATCTGCCACCAAAGAGACCAAGGCGAATTGGGATGCGGCGCGGGATGCTTACGATGAGGCGTTGGCTCGGTTTTCGGCCCGGTATTTCCCCGAGGAGGCTGCGGCGGTGGAGGGGGAGCGGTTCGCCAATCGCAAGCAGGCCCTCAACTGGCTGCAGGCCCAGAAGTACAAGATCAGCCAGGGCAAGTTTTATCAGGATGTCGCTGCCGGGTTTCCGGTGCTGCAGCGGGATGGCACCATCAGCCGCTACCAGGTGATGCAGTATGGCCAGCAGCTCGATGTGGAGGCCCGGAGCGGGGCTCCTGTTTCTGGGCGAAGAGAAGAGGACGAAGATCGAAAGGCCAAGGCCGAGGCGGATATCAAGGAAATGGAGGCCACCAAGAGGCGGCGGGAAGAGGATGCCGACTGGCTCCATGCCGATGCCGCCTGGATGGCCATCGCCGGTCTGCTCGGGGTGCTCAAGGATTCGCTCCGCCACCACTTCCACGCCGGGCAGGGTGAGTTGATCCACCTGGCAGGCGGTGATCAGGCCCGTGGCCCGGAGGTGTACGAAGGATGCGAGGAGCTCATGGGCAGGGCCTTCAACGAGGTGGCCGGGATGGGTAAGATTGAGGGGGTTTTTGCCAAGGAGGGAGGAGAGTGATGGCCAATCAACAACTCAACATCCTCAGCCTCGGGGTGGGTGCCCTCCAGCTGGAGGAGGTCCATGCAGATCCCCGTGATTGGTGCTGGCTGTTCAGCAACAGCGAGATGTGCACCAGGTGTATGCAAGAGAAAAGCAATTATTATGAGCGGGTATGTTTTGAGCCGCTCAAAGATGTAACCAAATATCCAAAGATGGCCGCTGCTATTTGGCAGTGGGGGAAGAAATCTGCAGTTCAGACAGGGGTGAGGTGAGCGAATGGTCTCTGAAATTGAAACTAACGGACTGGATATGTCCGCGATACATCCAAGTAAGGGCGCGAAGTACAGCCCAAACCTGCACAAGTGGCTGAACATGCGCAGCCGGAAGCACCACGCCACAATGAGCAGGGTTTATTCTGATAAATCAGGGAGATTGTGGATCGGCATGATCGACAACGGCGATCTGTTCGGGGCCAAGCTGATGAATGTGCTTTGCTGCGGGTCAAAGGCAGATAGCGCCTGTTGGGTTGGATTAGGAGAGCTTGTTGAGGTAGTAGATTTTTGGAAACGCTATACAGAAATAGGCCGCTGCGCTATCGATCAAGACCACACTATGCACTTCGTCGGTTCAGACATGCGATGGCGGACAAACGGAGACACCCGAGAATGTCTCTGGTGCGGGAACCACTCGCAAAAACTTAGGCGCTGGGTTGAAAAGGTCGATAAAAGCGCCTGGGAGAAGCTGGAAACAGAAACAGGAGGAATTTGATGCCATTACCTGAAAAGAAATGCCCTGGTTGTGGGATAGAGTTTAGGCACGATCCGAGAATAACTTTTGAATTCTGCCCTGACTGTGGTGCGAAGATGCCAGAATCCCGAGAACAGCAGCCGGTTTCCCCGTCGAAATCAAGCGACTTGTTAGAGTGCAAAGCATTTGTAGACGCCGCCATAAATGCTTTGATGGACGACCATGTGCAGAATAATAGTTTTCGCCTGGGAATTTTAGGGAGCCAAAACATTAACAACGCTGTGCATCACCTCAGGATGGCGGCGGCGATAATTAACGATGCAATTTAACCACCGTTATCCTGCCCCATCGGCGGTCTAATCCACCATCCGCATGGGCAACAATAAACCAGCAAACCTTAACCGGGAGGGCAAATTCATGAATCAATCAGCCTTGCAAACACAGCCGCAATCATCGCCCGACAAACAACCCC